>CALDCO010000063.1 GCA_937937185.1 uncultured Flavobacteriaceae bacterium | reverse complement strand
TCGTTTTTCCAGCATCTGGATGAGAGATGATTCCAAAGGTTCTTCTTCGATCAATTTCATCATTAAATTTCATGGATAATCATTTTTGGCAAATATACTATGAAGTCCTTTAAGGTTTTTGTTTTAAATGAAAATTTTGGCTTTTGTACTAAAATGAAATGGTATAATTAAATTATCTATTGTAAACGATTAAAATTGTAGCTATTAATTTGAGAGTTGTTGAAAAATTTAAATAATGTGTATATCCTAAGCGGAAGTATAGGACTTATAATAGGTATTTAACTTGATCAATTTAAATTTAAACCGAATGATTTTATATAATATATTTATTTAATTAAGCGAAATACAATTTTAAAAATATATATTTTTAAAATATAGCTAATCATAGCTATTTTATCCATCATTTATGCTTTAAAAATGATTATTTATATTATAATATTTATTAAAATTTAAATTTTAACTCTTTGAGAGCACGTATTTAATCTATAAAATATGCATTTAATCTAAAAAATATTTGTTATTTTGAATTATTATCATGTTCTTTGTGGAGAAAATTAGTTGTTTAATCGATAAAATAAGAATGAATACTAATTGAATATTTAAGATATACTTCTCCCAAGCGCATTTAAATTAAGTAATAATTAATACCTGTAGTGTATTAAAACACTCTATAATTCTCCCTAGAGCATTTTAAATAATGTATAAAATAGTATTTGAACTGAATTACTCAATAACAAACAAAACTAATATTTGTTTGTTAAGAATTATAAAATAATTGAATACCAGCAATATGAAAAACGTTACCCGATTCTTGTTTAATTTATTAAACTTTAAGTCTATTTTTCTTAAAGTTTTAGTTTTTTTTCTTATTTCAATCACTTCTCAAGCTCGATCTACTCTCGATTGGAGTGCCGCAAATTGGAAAGACGTTAATACGAGTAGTACTATATTTCCAAGAATAGATTTAATAGCTAGTTCTTTTGGTGTGATAGATGATTTAGCAGTTGGTTTTGATCCATTAGTAGGTAGGGCTAACCTTGATGGTGTAGATTTAGCACGTGGCGGTGTATATAGTGGAGCAACAACAGCAACATTAAACATATCAGATAATACAGGTTTAGACGGTAATATTTATAATGTTACTGTAACTCATCCAGATAATGTTTGTATCGATGAGCAAAATAGTGCGACATTAACATTGCTTACAATTGCAGGTCCGGATACCGATGGTGATGAAGTAGAAGATGTTACAGATTTAGATGATGACAATGATGGGATATTAGATATCGATGAAGGATTATGTGTTCCAAGTCCAACAACTAGTTGGTCAGGGATTAATCCACCAGGAGGTTCATCAGCACCTTTTTCATTTACAACAAATGTATCAGGAGTAAATATTACAGCAGGAGTAACTTTTACTGGTAATGCGGATAACTTTGGAAGTGCAACATCAGCACAATTTGGAACTGGAGGAGATTTTTGGATCTCGTCATCAGGTTCTTTAATGAGTGCGCCATCGTTTTTGTTAGATATTAATTGGGATGGCGTACCAGAAACAGGGAATACAGATATAGATTTACCAGGAGATGATCAAGGCTCAGGAACATTTATTTTAACATTCGATAAGCCAGTGATAGATCCCGTAATTCATATAGATCGTTTAGGCGGAAGTTCAACGATAGGAGGAGTAAGCACGTCAAATTCTGTACAGTTTGAATTGACTTCATCAGGAACGCTAAACCGATTATCAGGAACAGATGATTTTGAAGTTGTGGGAAACTTTATTCAAAAGGCAGAAGACGAGATATTAACTACAAGTGGAACAGAGGCGTCTCAAGGTTTTTTAGAAGGCACAGCAGCAGGATCGGTTCAAGTTTTAGGGGTACATACTAGTATTACTTTTAATTGGAAGGGTATTGGTGTAGAAGGTAATGGGGGAGATGCTTTTGAGATAATAGTAGAAGCCTGTGCATCACAAGATACCGATGGCGACGGCTTACCAGATTCATTAGATCCCGACAGTGATAACGATGGTTGTGTAGATGCTAATGAAACTTACGATGATGCCATGGCGGATATTAATGGCGATGGCACCTTTGGCGGAGTTGTAGGGCCAACCGAGGTGAATCCAGATGGTACAGTGATTGGCGCAAGCTACCCAGGGACTAATGCTAACGTTACGACAGCGACACAAGTAACAATAAGCACAGCACCAACAGATCAAACAGAAGCCTCAGGCGATCCAGCTACTTTTACAGTAGCAGCAACTGCAGTGAGTACGACAACTTATGCCGCTGGTGTGCCCGATTATACAATACCACCAGCAACCGATGTGTCTGCAACTTTAGTCTACCAATGGCAAGAAAATGGATTAGATTTGGCAGATGGCGGTGTATATAGTGGTGCAACAACAGCAACACTAAACATATCAGATAATACAGGTTTAGATGGTAATATCTACAATGTTATTGTTACGCATCCTAATAATGTCTGTATCGATGAGCAGAATAGTGCGACATTAACTATTCTTCCAGATACAGATAACGATGATATTGATGATGACACAGATTTAGATGATGATAATGATGGGATTTTAGATACAGAAGAAGGGTTAATCAAAAATAGAGCAAGCTTTTCTGGAGTAAATTTTGATCAAACGGCAACAGCTCCAGAAGTGGTTACTGCTGCTGTAGGAGGAGGAACTCTTGCGGCTCAAATAAATATAGCACCGCCAGTAATAACCAATGATGCTGATGCAGGTGCAGCTGCTGAAACAGCAAGAATTCGAAGCACACAAGGGGGCGCTCTGTCAAGGTTTGAAATGAGTCCAGCTGAGGTTGGAGATATATTCCAAACGACAATGACCTACACAGACGGTGGGGTTGCATCCCCTCAGAATGTTAATATTTCTACAGAACCTGGGTTTGCATCAAATATAAGCGAGTCAGATGCATTTACCTTTACAGCAGTAAATCCACCAGCAGGTTTTGCTTTCTTGGTTGCTTCTGAAGCAAATGCAATTATCACTAATAATGGTACTAGTATTACTATACGAGGTGCTGTGGCTCAAAGTGTAGCCTTTGCAGAATTCAATATAAGCTCAAATTTACCTGTTGAAGGGTTAATAATCGATTACGAAACTTTTGCTAATGTGGGTCTTAATTCAGGTCAATTTTTATTTGATTTTTCTGAGGTTAGAGATACTGATGATGATGGTATTCCAGATCATTTAGATGCTGACAGCGATAATGATGGTTGCTCAGATGCCAATGAGGCTTACAATGATGCTATAGCCGATACTAATGGCGATGGTACCTTTGGAGGTGTTGTAGGACCAGCAGAGGTTAACCCAGATGGCACAGTGATTGCAGCTACTTATCCAGGAACAGATGCAAATGTACTTAATGCCACACAGGTAACAGTAACAACAACTCCAAGCGATCAAGGAGCAATAGCAGGAAGCCCCGCTACCTTTACAGTAGCAGCAACTGCAGTGAGTACCACCACTTATGCCGTTGGTGTACCCGATTATACAATACCACCAGCAACCGATGTGTCGGGAGCTTTAGTCTACCAATGGCAAGAAAATGGGGTAGATTTAGCAGATGGTGGGGTGTATAGTGGCACAACAACAGCAACATTAAACATATCAGACAAT
>CALDCO010000062.1 GCA_937937185.1 uncultured Flavobacteriaceae bacterium | reverse complement strand
CTTCCATTGTACCCGATATTTAATTTCAATTTATCTGAAAATTCATAAGAAAAATTTAATATGCCATTAGATTCATCGTCTTTAATGTCTTGAAAGTAGCGTTGGTTATCGAAAACAACGTTACTATAAAAAGTAGGATTTGTGGTAGCGTCATTATCTAGTGCAAATAGGTAATTTTCGATACTTACCCTTTTTCTGTCGGGTTGATTAGAGAACACGTAATTGTAACCCATTCCCCAATCTATTTTTAATTTATCGAATTTATGAGTGCCCAATAATTGGTTCACTAAAATGGAAGTTTGATCAAACTGAACATTCATTTGGTAAAACCCTTCATCGGTATTTAAAATGGCATCTCTGTTTCTTCCTTTTCCATCAATTCCAAAATAACCCACTCTATCTGAAGAATCATTTATAAAAAGAGAATTAAACTTAAAGGTGTTATGGTCATCTACTCTGTAATTAATGTTAACCATAGCAGTAGAGGTGGTACCATATTCATATTCTTCGGCGTTGTCTACAAAGGCCTTCTTTTCTACTAGTGAAAAATCTACAGCCGAGCCTTCTCTATATTCGTAACCATTTTCAAAAGACCCAGTAGCAAAAAAACTTAGTTTAGAACCATTTTCAAATTCAAAAGATTTACCTGTCGATGCCCCATAGCTTATATCTATTGGCGTTCCTGCATTTACAGGATCAATACCATGCGATAATATTATGGCAAAAGGATTATTTGCACTTCTTCCATAATAACCAAAATAACCAGTACCCTCACTTCTAACAAAATTTTGACCAGCGGCATTCGTGTTAACTCCAGAAGAAGTAAAGGCATCGATAAACCCTTTGCCTTTGTAGTTTTTTGACGAGATATCAACATTTCCGGCGGCAAAATCGCCATAAAATTTTGAGGAATAGGCTTTGCTTATAGAGACATTTTGAATAATGTCTGATGAGAATAAATTTAAATCCATGTTCTTTTTATTCACGTCGTTAGAAGGTAAAGACAAACCATTAAAAGTGGTATTTAAATAACGGTCTCCTAGGCCTCTAACATAGACGTTACTAGAACCTTCTTGCTTTGACACGCCAGAAATTTTAGCCACGGCACCAGCGGCATCACTCACTCCTTTCCTTGAAAGTTCTTGAGCCCCAATGCTTTCTTTTATTTCTACTGCCTTTTTTTGGTCTAATAATAATACCGATTCTAGGTCTCTTTTTACGCTTGTTTTAATAACAACCTCCTCCAGAGCAGCGGCATTGGCTCCTAGTGATACATTAATTTCTGTTGCTTTTCCACTAATAACTTCTGCAGGGATTTCTTGAGTTTGGTAACCTACAAAACTAAATTCTAAGACGTAGCTTCCAGGCTCTAAATCTTCAAATTTATACAGTCCGTCAAAATCGGTACTTGCCCCTTTAGAAGTGCCTTTAATTATTATGTTAGCAATAGGGAGCGGTTCATTATTATATTCTTTGTCTGTTACTTTACCAACAATGCTTCCTGTTTGTTGGGCATAAGAAATGGTTGTTATGAGTACAGCCAACAATAATAAAATTCGTTTCATTTACACAATTAGTTTTCTCCTGCAAAGAACGTGAGGCATTGTAAAATCTTGGTTAACCAAAAGTTAAACAAGGATCATAAAAACGTTAGTTTAATGTTATCAAATTCCACTTGTTTTTCTGATATGGAAACAATTCCGTAACATGCAAATTGGTTATATTGCGGGCAATTAATTAAATGGTATGAACTGGGAGCAATTATTGTCTTTAAAACGTTATGGAGATACTAATAAAAGACTAAGGAAAGAACAAAATGAAACGCGTTTGGGTTTTGATGTTGATTATGACCGAATTATTTTTTCTTCAGAATTTAGAAGCCTTCAAGATAAAACGCAAGTTATTCCGCTCTCTAAAATCGATTTTGTACATACAAGATTGACCCATAGTTTAGAAGTAAGCGTCGTAGGGCGTTCTTTAGGAAGACAAGTTGGGCAAAAACTGTTAGAAAAATACCCGCATTTACATCGTGTTCATGGTTATCAAGCCAATGATTTTGGCGCTATAGTAGCCGCAGCAGCCTTGGCGCATGATATTGGAAATCCGCCATTTGGACATTCTGGAGAGAAAGCCATTGGTGAATTTTTTAAAACAGGGGAAGGACATAAGTATAAAACAGATCTAACAGCAAAAGAATATCAAGACTTGTGCGATTTTGAAGGCAATGCCAATGGCTTTAAAATTATGACACAAAGCAGACAGGGAAGAGAAGGCGGACTAAGATTAAGCTATGCAACATTAGGTGCGTTCATGAAATACCCAAAAGAATCGTTACCTAAAAAGCCATCAAAAGCGATAGAAGATAAAAAATACGGGTTTTTTCAAGCTGAAAAAGAAGCTTTTGTCGATGTTGCTAATGAATTGGGCTTAACTAAAAGAAGCAAGAAAGACGATTTAAGTTTTTCAAGACACCCTTTAGCTTATTTAGTAGAAGCCGCCGATGATATTTGTTATACTATTATTGATTTTGAAGACGGCATTAATTTAGGCTTAATTCAAGAAGAATTTGCTTTAGAATATTTAATTAATTTAGTTAGAGAAACAATAAATACAAAAAAATACAACCAACTTACAAATACTAAAGACCGCATAAGTTATTTACGCGCTTTAGCAATTAATACCTTAATAGACGAGGCCGTTACTATTTTTATGAATAATGAAGACGCATTACTAAAAGGCCAATTTAATGTGGCGTTAATTGATAAGAGTCGGTATGAAGCCCAAATAGGAGATATTATTAAATTAAGCATTGATAAAATATACCATTCTAAAGAGGTTATAGATAAAGAAATTGTTGGCTATAGTGTCATTAATAAGCTTTTAAAAGCGTATACTCAAGCAATAAATAATCATTTTAACAATGCCCTTTCAAATTATGATAGCCTAATTATAAAAGGATTTCCAAGCACTCTAAATGTTGAAAAACATAGCTTATATGAACGGTTATTGAGTATTTGCCATTACATTTCTCTGCTTTCTGATAGCCAGGCAATTATAGAATATAAAAAAATTCAAGGGATAACTTATTGAATCCGTAAAAAATACCATTATTGCATGATAAAAATTATGTTTTTCTTGTAATTTACAGCTATTAATTGTAAATTAAGGAATGTATTATTGGGTTTTTTCACCAAAAAACGGTATTTTTGTTTTCTAAAACCATAAAAATAATTTATCCTCATGAAAAAAT
>CALDCO010000061.1 GCA_937937185.1 uncultured Flavobacteriaceae bacterium | reverse complement strand
ACTTGAGCAGTTAAAAGTTAAAATCAATAAAAGAATTATTAAGCCTTGTTTCATAGTAGGTTTTTTGAAATATTGCATTCTTAATGTTAAAGATATGGCAAGTAGGTGAGAAAACAAGCGATTATTTTTTGGCTTAGCCACGAGTCAAATTTTTGTGTTTTGTTTTAAGTTTTCTTTTTTACTAATAAATGAAAAGATTTGATGACTTTGTAAATAGACAAAACCTTGTTTGATCAAACACTAATCGTCCTATTTGCTAGATGTTGTGTTGCTTAATGTTTTTTATTTCGCTATAACCTCATATGGCTTTTTGGGGAAACCAAAAAGGACTGCCTTGTCTTCGTTAATTTCTTTAATTCCAATAAGAGTCCTTCTTATATTATTTTCATAAATTGAAGCAAAATATGTTCCCTGTAGGTTTTCTAATACTAATTTTTGTCCTTGCCTGTTTAGTCTTTTGTTAACCTCTTTTATTGATTTACTATCAAGTTCTGTATTAAAAACGAGACAGATTTTCTCGTTATTCCACTCCGTTTTGAATGCGAGTTCTTGTATTTTTTTTACAGTTAGTTCAGTTTTGGTGGGAATAATTCTTTCGTAATCAGTTTCGAATTCTGTGTCCTTTGTTTCAGATTCCGTTTCACTAATAACAGTATGAGTTTTACCCATTCTGTATATCCTTATTCGGTTGTCATTGATAAATTCATACTTAATTTCAGAAAGTTTTTCAATCCATTCACTGGCTTTTTTTATTATTTTACTTCCACCTTTTTTCTTTATATTAAAGTGAATAATTCGGTCATTTTTGAACTCAATAAATTCAGGTGAGCAATAATCGTCCCCTGTTTTTATCATTAACCAAGTTCCTTCAATATTTTTCACTTTTTTTAATTATTTTTCAGTGTTAAGCACAATAATTGAATACGCACAATTGTTTATATTTCTGCTTTTGATTTTTTGTTATAAAGGTAAACACAGAGTATGCATCCGAGCAATTACATCTTTCGTGCGTTTATCTGCTGGCTTACCTTTGTTCAGCACTATGGTTTTCCGCAGGAAAATCAGCAACAATGAACTATAGCATTTTGTTACCAACAGGCCTTAATCTCCATTTAGATAGTCATATTTCATAATCTCATCAAGCTCCTCATCTATATTTTCATCAAACTTAACATTGTAAAGCATCCATTTATTTTTTGCTTTGTAATATTTAAAAATAAATCTCAAAGGTTGTCTTTCATATTTTACAAGGTAGACAGATACTTTTAAGCTTTCACCAAGTGACTTTTCTGTTAGTTTTTCGAATCCGATGTATTCACCCATTAAATTAGCATATTCTCGAAGTTGAAATTTCATTTTCTCAGTCCCGTCTTTGTTTTCTCCCATCCATTTATTAGTTCCGAAAAGATAGTCGAATGCAGAGTCTGTATTTACCTCATACATTTGGATAAATTTATTTGTTAAATCATCTGTAGTACTTTGTGCGTGCATTAGAGTTACAAATAGTATTAGAATTAATGGTAGAGTTGTTTTTCTCATAATTTTGATTTTGTGCTTGTAGCTAAAGTGTTTGTTTAAGGAACGCTGCGACTTTGTGTGCGAGGATTTCCCTGAGGTAAATCAGATGCAAGTAAAAGAGCAACGACCAAGCAATTGAACTAAAATAAGCTTTGTTTTATAGCTGTGTTGTATGAAGTTTTTATTCAGTGATTAGCTTTTGGTACTTAAGACCACAACCTTCTATACAAGCTGTATAGGAAACTATTAGATCAGAGTTGTCAATCGATAATCTGTATTCAGCTGTTGAATTGTCTGGGTCACATTCTTCATTTGAAATCAAGATATTCCTATCAGAATATTTTGATTCACTAACGATGCCCATTGTAATTTCTCCTACTGAAGTTGATAACTTACATAATGATCCGCTTATAGCAAAAGTTCCATTGTTAAAAAACTCTATTGTTTTTTCACTTTCTATACTTTGATAGGTGCCACTTCCGTCTCCAGGATCTAGAAAAGTTTCAATTAGTTTCCACTTTCCTATTAGTTGTGGGTTAACCACATTTTTGCTTTCATCGTCATTTGAACAGGATAGAAGAATTCCAATAATTATTGATGACAATAATAAGTTTTTCATGACTTTTTTTAATTGGTTCATAAATTAGATTCAGATTATGTTAATTAGTTGCGTCAAAATTGCATAACGGTTTGGCTATGCGCAGTGTCCCGCAGGGCATTGCGTATAGGTGGTGTTAGGCACTTTATATCTCATTACTCTTTGTTTCTACATGTTTAGATGAAGCTAAACTCCTTAAATCTACAAAACGCATTCGCCAATTTAATTTGGTGTGGACTTTTACACTCCGCTTCAAAAATAACTGGATTAGCTACCATTATAAAACGAGTGCGTGCTCTAGAAACAGCAACGTTGAATCTGTTTGGGCTAAATAGAAAGTCCATACCGCGTGGTGCTTCTTCTATACTGGAGGTGGCCACGGAATAGATAATTACAGGGGCTTCTTGACCTTGAAATTTGTCTACTGTTCCCACTTCTAAATTGGGTAAATGCTGCTTAATAACCTGCACCTGCGCATTGAATGGTGTAATAATTTTGATGTCTGCAGCAGTCAGCGTTGCTTCTTCACTATCCTCGTTAATGAACCTCACATCACCTTTTGTTAGTTGTGCAACGATCTCAACCACCTTTTCAACTTCCTCGGTTGAGGAGTTGGTATTTCCTGTGTGTTCTATTTCTTCAAGGTAAAGGCCAGCGCCTGCGTATTTTGACCCAATGATTTGCTGTTGGTCAAGATGCGCTTTTGATTGTAATCGCTTTTCATAGAACAGCTCAGATACAAATGCATTGATAGAGGAATGCATGCGCCATGTTTCAGCAAGAAACACGCCTTGATCATTTGAAATAGTCTTTTCGCCTTGCAACACATGCTCTAAAGCTGACACCTCTGTTCCGACAGGGTGAACACCTTGTTGAGGCTGTTTCAATTGTTGTGGATCGCCAAGCAGCACGAGGTTAGTGCACGAGTGAGAAACCGCAAGGGTGTCAATCAACGAAAGCTGACCGGCTTCATCCACAAACAGGTAATCCACACTGTCCTCATAAGGTGCTTTACTCCACATAAATGATGTGCCGGCAATCACGTCTGCATTGCCTATCGCTGCCTGAATTGGGGTTTCGTCTTTTGCTAAAGTCCATGGCGCATTTCCATCATCATCTGATTTTACTTTTTGAATCATTTTTATACTGGAGCCCTCCTCTTGAGCAACTTCCCAAACCTTTGTAAGGAGGTTAGTAATTACTTTATGGCTTAGTGCAGTAATGCCAATTTTTTTTCCCTGCTTTGCCAAACGATAGATAATGTGGCTGCCCGTATAGCTCTTGCCTGCACCCGGTGGACCTTGAACGGGTAGGTAGCTGTGGTCAAGTTTGGATGCGAAATCAAATGTTCTTTCCAAAAGGTCCTCAAGGTTGGTTGAGGGTTCGCTTAAACTGGGAGAAATATTCATTAGCATTTGTCGAGCAGCGCGGTATTTTTCATCACTGCTGTCCATACCATTGGCCACAACCCATTCGGCTAAATTGATGATGGCTTCTTCTTTGGTACTAGAGTTTACACTTTCAAGACTTATTACCGAAACGGGGTGGGGTAGGTCCTTTTTAGTTGGCCCCTTTTTAATTCGGAGTATACCTGCATCAGTGTCAATTTCATGAATACTGCCAGGTTTATTTCCTTCCCGGTCTTCTAGCGAATTGCCTGGTCGTAAATCACATTCCTGTGGTGGAAATGCATACGTGTCTAGAACGCTTCTTTTTATAGGCTCCCTTTCACCTGTATACTGAAGAAAGGAAATAGCCTTCCGTTCATCCAAGAGTTCGTCTTCTGGTAGTTCTTTCAAACGGAAAAACTCCCACCAAAAAGACTTCTTCTCCCTTCTATACCAATCAAGCATATGTGCTAGAATGAATCGAGCCTGTTCAATGTTGGTTCGTTCAGCTTTTGTAGGAGATATACCTTCCAACAAGGCATCCATAATCGGTTGTATACGTTCTTGATGAGCCGTGATATTGTCACTTGCATCACCATCGACATCTTCTGGGCGGGTAATGTTTACACCATCAGCAATAAGATTGGCTCTGATTCCTTCTAGCCATGCTTGAAGCCTCACTAGCGATTCACAATCGTCTTGATTGTAGAGTTGTACAGCATCCGCTGTTTCTTTGGTCAGTTTATCAATGTTTCCGGTTTGAAGCAGCAACTCCAGTTGAGATTTGAAGCTAGACAACTCTCGGAGGTTCATCTTACGTTCATATCCAAAGAATATTTCTAGGTCTTTGATTGAGTATTTCTCCACGCTTGCCCGTACTGACTGCCTAACCACATTATATAGGTCAACAAATGTATTTGATCGTAAAAATGTGTCGATCTCGTTTTCGCGTGACGCGTACTTACCCATGAGCCGTTTGAAAGCCGTTACTTCATAAGGTGCGTAGTGGTAAATGTGAAGTGTTGGGTCTTCTTCTTTTAGGGCAACTGCAAAGTCTATAAACTGCTCAAAAATGACCTTTTCTTCCTTTTCATTTTTCGCCCATAACGCATGGTATTTACCTTTGTGTACATAACCGATCATATATTCAAGTCCGTCTGGCTCAACCATCCGGTCACCTTCAAAATCGAGATAGATATCATTAACTGAAGGTTCCGGTAGTTTATTTAGACCTTTGCCTTCTTCAATGTCAAGCGTCTCATAGATTGGTTTATTACCTGCATGGCGACTTTCATTCTGAACACGCGCTTGTTCTCGTAGTTTATTGTAGGTCTCTTTTACACCTTTGGTAGGATCAAAAGGTACAGGCAACAAAAGGTTGGCTAGTTTCTCAAGTGTATCAATATCATTTAGTCTAAACTCTTTCAATTGAGATTTTCCCATGCCGGCAACAAAGGTCAGGTGGTCATCTTTTCTCCTAATCGCGTTGCAATTTTTCCACCACCTACAGATATCACAATGGTTTACAGGCTCTGGATAGGTTTCGTATTCATTGGCTATAGCATCTTCTAGATTTCGCTTTACCAATCTGATATATGCTGCGTGTTCATCATAGCGATAATGTTCTTCACCTTCTGGTTTGATCACTCCCATATACTCTGGTGGTATCCCTTGGATCTGGGCTACACATTCCGAATAGAGCCCTATTTGTAATATGGTTCCAGCCTTAGTTTCATTTGCCAATTTGGTATCCCAAACTTCGTAAGACCAATCTCCTAGGTTGCTTGGTCCTTTTACCTTCATCAAGAAATCAGCCCAGCCACTCCATTTACCCTCTTCTTTCAACCGTGCCTGATAGATCACATCTGCACCGGAAGCCATGGCCTCAATTGTTTTCTTTTCAGCATGAGGATCCTCATTGCTAATTTCAATGACCTCCATTCCTTCATCCTTTAGTTGTTGAAGATGTTTCGCTTCAAACTCCATTCCTCTCTCTTGGAGCATAATCACTACCCTGTTCGTGATTACTTCTGGATCTTCGATTTCACCACGAGCGTGTTGCTTGTTGAGCTGAGTAAGGTGTTTACAGTTGCTGTGCGAAGAAAGGTCTGAAGGACTGTATAGAATATGGTTGTTTTTGTTTTTCATTTAAATGCTTAAGAATAGCTATATTTTGACATGTTTATTTCCATGAAAAATGATCATTAATGTTTTTCCAAAATTGTGCCTAACTATTAAATAAACACAATGTTTATATCTCTATTACGATTTCGTATTATTTAAGTAATCCTAGGAAGAAGTGCAAAAATATCAATAATTTTATTAGATCGAGGAGATACAAACCTAAAAATGACTTTCTAGCTAGCTTTTGGTTTTAATTTGCTTTATAATACTTTAATACAATGATAAAATAGCATTAGCCTTAACAAACTAGGTTACCTAAATTTGAGTTTTTAAAACTAGCTAAAAATGATATGCATTCTTTTTTAAAAACATTAGATTTGGCATAAGCTATAAATAGTAAATAAACAAAATCTATTTTACTTTAAAAGAATAAAAACGCAAGTTTTAAGCACTTTAAAATAATAATAAACATTATTCCTAAGAGAGATAATAAATAACGAAACGAATGCTACAATCCATAGATGTACTAATAATCTTAATTTATTTAATTTCTACTATTGCCATAGGGCTAATTGTTAGAAAAAAAGCTCAGGCCAGTAAAGATGACTATCTCCTTGGTGGAAAATCTATTCCTTGGTATTTACTAGGCTTATCGAATGCTTCAGGAATGTTTGACATCTCTGGTACCATATGGCTCGTTACATTAATGTTTGTTTATGGCATTAAAAGCGCCTGGATCCCTTGGTTATGGCCAGTATTTAACCAAATTTTCTTAATGGTGTACCTCTCTAAATGGCTAAGAAGATCTAATGTAACCACTGGAGCAGAATGGATACAAACGCGTTTTGGTTTTGGTAAAGGCGGCAAAATGTCGCACACGATCGTGGTGGTCTTTGCACTATTAAGTTGTTTAGGCTTTTTAGCTTATGGTTTTATAGGTCTTGGTAAATTTGTAGAAATATTTATTCCCTGGGAAACAATAAGCCACTACATTCCTTTTAATTTATCTCCAGATTACGTGCCACATTTCTATGGCATTGTTTTTACACTTTTTGCGGTTTTTTATTCGCTTTTGGGCGGTATGTCTGGTATTGTATGGGCCGATGTCATTCAATTTACTATTATGACTATTTCAGCACTGGTAATTGCCTATATTGGCTTTAATGCTGTTGGCGAACATGCTTTAGCGGTTCCTGAGGGTTGGTTAAGTCCGTTTTTTGGTTGGGAACTCGATATGGATTGGAGTCAGATTATTCCCCAGGTGAACGAAAAAATAAAATCTGATGGCTATGGGTTATTTACTGTTTTCTTTATGATGATGGTATTTAAAGGCATACTGGTTAGTGTTGCTGGTCCTGCGCCAAACTATGACATGCAAAAAATACTCTCTACAAAATCTCCGGAAGAGGCTTCAAAAATGAGTGGTTTTGTTTCTGTGATACTTATGCCAATTCGCTATTTAATGATTGCAGGTTTTGCTGCATTAGCCATTATTTTTTATGACCGATTGGATTTAATTACTGCTTCTGGAAGTATCGATTTCGAATTAATTTTACCTTCTGCAATAAAAGAATTTGTTCCTGTAGGGTTAATGGGCTTATTATTAGCAGGTTTATTAGCCGCTTTTATGTCTACCTTTGCTGGCACCTTAAATGCGGCTCAGGCGTATCTTATTAATGATATTTATTTAAAAAACAAAAAAACCGAAGCAAGTCCTAAGCAAGTAAAATTAATGAATTATGGCTCTGGAGGACTTGTTGTCGTGGTGAGCATTATTCTAGGATTCTTTGTACAAGATGTTAATTCCATTTTACAATGGTTAGTATCGGCTTTATTTGGCAGTTATGTTGTTGCAAATGTTTTAAAATGGCACTGGTGGCGTTTTAATGGTCAAGGCTTTTTTTGGGGAATGGTTGCTGGGATGATCCCCGCATTAATATTGCCTTCTGTGTTTTCTGAAACCTTAGATTTATATTATTTCCCCATATTATTAATCACCTCAGTAATTGGTTGTATCATTGGCACCTACTCCTCTCCTCCTACTGAAGAAGTGGTTTTAAAAAATTTCTATTCTACGGTTAGGCCTTGGGGATTCTGGAAACCCATTCATGATAAGTTGTTAATCGAAAACCCTAATTTTAAGAAAAATAAAAATTTCGGCAACGACCTCTTTAATGTGGTAACGGGTGTAGTGGCACAAACCGTTTTAGTCATTTTACCCATGTATATAATATTCAGACAACAAACACCTATATTTATTTCTATAGCCCTATTACTAGTGTGTATTTTTCTGTTGAAAAAATTCTGGTGGAATAAACTAAATGAAACACTCGATTAAAAACACCTAGTCTCCTAACGTAAAATGAGTACTATTGACGATGCGAAAAAGCATTATGCTAAAACCATAAACAAAAAAAATAAGCCTGTTAATCAATATAATGGGAGGTTTAAAAGGTACAAACGTCCTGTAATTACAACAAATCATATTCCTGTGCATTGGCGGTTTGATTTAGGTGAAAAAAATAATGCCATAGCGCGTATCGGTTTTAATGCGACTTTTAATGCGGGTGCCATAAAATGGAAAGACAAGTATGTGTTATGTGTTCGTGTTGAAGGCAATGATCGAAAATCTTTTTTTGCCATTGCAGAAAGTACTAGTGGAATAGATGGTTTTGAATTTTGGGATAAACCTTGTGTGATTCCGCAAACCGAATCTCCAGACACTAATGTTTACGACATGCGATTAACCCAACATGAAGATGGATGGGTTTATGGTCTCTTTTGTACAGAAAGAAAAGATCCTAAAGCGCCTTTAGGAGATACTAGTTCTGCGATTGCTAATGCAGGAATAGTAAGAACCAAAGATTTAATCAATTGGGAACGC
>CALDCO010000060.1 GCA_937937185.1 uncultured Flavobacteriaceae bacterium | reverse complement strand
ATGTCCTGACATTTTTTGCAAAACGCTTCTACACCGTATTGTAGCATAGGGTTAAAATACCCCATGATAATTAATGGAATGCTTACTGTTTGTCTAATAGACTCTAATTGCTCAAATAGGATACTTGAGGTCATTCCATTTTTCAATGCTTGGGTAGAGCTTTCTTGTATCGTAGGGCCATCTGCAAGCGGGTCGCTAAAGGGCAAGCCTATTTCTATCATATCAACACCACTTTTCTCTAAATTTTGAATGATTTTTACCGTATCATTTAAATTTGGATAGCCCGCAGAAAAGTATATAGATAATAGTTTTTTGTTTTCTTGTAGTTTAAGTTGAATGCGGTTCATTTTATTTTTTTGCCTTAAAATTCTGAGTGATCTGAATTTACTTCAGATACACATCTTACTCTATTCATTTATTATGAGATACTGAAACCAGTTCAGTATGACGTTTGTTCATAATTTTATTTTCCCGTCAATCTGAATTTATTTCAGATTCACATTACTCCTAGTGTTTTCAATAATTATGAGATACTGACACCAGTTCAGTATGACGTTTTGTTTATAATTTTATTTTTCGTCAATCTGAACTAGTTTCAGATTCACACTATTTCTAGGGTTTCTAGATTAGGATTTTTTTCTTTTATTAAATTAAGTTTCCAATCTTTCCTCCAATTCTTTATTTGCTTTTCTCTTGAAATCGCTTGGTTGATACTACTGAATTCTTCATAATGAATCAAATACTTCAAGTTATATTTTTTAGTAAAAACAGAACCTATATCATTTTGATGCTCAGTTATTCTTTTTTGAAGGTTAGATGTTACTCCAACATAAAAAGTTGTTCTGTATTTGTTAGTTATTATATATATGTAACTCGTTTGCATTTTTATGCGATACTGAAACCAGTTCAGTATGACGTTTTAGTTTATAATTTTATTTTCCCGTCAATCTGAATTTATTTCAGATTCACATTATTTCTGGTGTTTTCAATAATTATGAGATACTGAAACCAGTTCAGTATGACGTTTTGTTCATAATTTTATTTTCTCGTCAATCTGAATTTATTTCAGATTCACATCTTACTCTATTCATTTATTATGAGATACTGAAACCAGTTCAGTATGACGTTTTGTTCATAATTTTATTTTCTCGTCAATCTGAACTAGTTTCAGATTCACTTTATTTCTGGTGTTTTCAATAATTATGAGATACTGACACCAGTTCAGTATGACGTTTTAGTTTATAATTTAAAATACTCTATGTAATTGTTTAAATCTTTATCTCCACGACCAGATAAGTTGACAATTACAAGGTCTTCTGGCTTAAATTTTTTCCGATCAAAAATGGCCAGAGCGTGTGAGGTTTCTATCGCAGGAATAATGCCTTCTAATTGACTCAATTCTAGTCCTGCAGTCATGGCTTCATCATCGGTAATGGCTATGAATTCTGCTCGACCAGATTTATATAAATGGGCGTGCATAGGACCAACACCAGGGTAATCCAACCCCGCAGAAATAGAATAAGGTTCGGTTATTTGCCCATCATTGGTTTGCATTAATAAGGTTTTACTGCCATGAATAATGCCTTCTTTTCCTAAAATTGAAGTCGCAGCACTTTCACCAGAATGGACGCCTTTTCCAGCGGCTTCAACTGCTATTAATTTCACACTAGTGTCTTCTAAATAATGATAAAACGCTCCAGCGGCATTACTACCACCACCAACACAAGCGACCACATAATCCGGTTTTGATGTGCCTTCTTTCTCTTTTAATTGCCACTGTATTTCTTCTGAAACTACCGCCTGAAAACGTGCCACCATATCAGGATAGGGATGTGGCCCTACCACACTCCCAATAATATAATGCGTACTTACAGGATTATTTATCCAATCTCTAATGGCCTCATTAGTGGCATCTTTTAAGGTTTTACTTCCCGATAAGGCAGGCACTACTTTGGCACCTAACATTTTCATACGTGCCACATTAGGTGCTTGTCGTGCAATGTCAATTTCTCCCATGTAAACGATACATTCTATCCCCATAAGTGCACAAACGGTTGCCGTAGCGACACCATGTTGGCCTGCTCCTGTTTCAGCAATAATTCGTGTTTTCCCTAATCGTTGCGCCATTAGTATTTGCCCAATTGTATTGTTTACTTTATGAGCCCCAGTATGATTTAAATCCTCTCGTTTTAAATATATTTTGGTATTGTATTTTTCTGAAAGCCGTTTGGCATAATACAAAGGTGAAGGCCGACCAACATAATCTTTTAATAACTGATCAAATTCCGTTTTAAAAGACGGCTCTGCCATTATTTTAAGGTAATTTTGTCTTAATTCTTCAACATTTGGATACAGCATTTCTGGAATGTAAGCGCCTCCAAATTCACCGTAATACCCTTTTTCATTAATATTATATGCCATAACCATGTTTTGTTAGTTGGTATCTAAATTCTTTTAGTTCTTTTAAATCTTTTAGTCCTGTAGGGGTTTCAAACTTACTATTTAAATCGAGTGTGCAGCACAAATCCGATTCAGGGCGTTTTAAAAATAGTAGTAGTTGCTCTAATTCATTAGGCCCAATGCCTCCACTTAAAAAGTAAGGCTTGGGAGATTTGTATTGTTTTAAAACATTCCAATTAAAAGTATAGCCATTCCCTCCAGGGTGCTTTCCTTTGGTGTCAAATAAATAGTAATCGCAAACCGTTTCGTAAGGCTCTAATACTTTAAAATCGAATTGATTTTTAATAGAAAAGACTTTTATAACGATGCCATACGCCTGTAAAGACGCACAGAATTCTGGCGATTCTTGACCATGTAATTGCACACCTTGTAAATTGTGTTTTTCAATTTTACCGACTATAAAATCGATTTTAGCATTTACAAAAACACCTATTTTTTTTATGTTTTCGGGTAGTTCAGGAATTTCAGAATTGAAATAACGTGATGACTTTTCGTAGAAAATAAAACCCATATAATCTGGTGGTAAAGTAGCCACATCCATTATATTGTTTTCAATTTTCATTCCACATACTTTAATTTTCATACTTACTTCTCTTATCATTCCCGCATCCCGACCCCGGCGTTGGGGCGAGAGCGAGAATCTTATTCTAGTTGTTTATTGTCATTCCTCTCATCCCAACCCCGATGCGTCGGGGCGAGAGCGGAAATCTCATCATTTTCATACCTGTCAGGTCAAGTAATATCTAAACAAGCCTTTCAATAAATTGTTTAGCACTTTCACCTGCGTTATTTGTTTTCATAAAGTTTTCACCTATTAAAAACCCTTTATAACCATAAGGTTGTAATGTTTTGATGGCGTCTACATTACTAATGCCACTTTCTGATACTTTTACAAAATCATTAGGAATTAAAGCACTTAAGGATTTACTGGTTTCTAAACTCACCTCAAAGGTTTTTAAATTTCTATTATTAACACCTAACATATCTAAACTAGGCATTATTGATTTATGCAATTCATCTTCATTATGGACTTCTAAAAGCACATCAAGATTTAGTTTTTTGGCAAATTCTGAAAACTGTTTAATTTCCGATTTACTCAAAATAGCAGCAATTAATAAAATAACATCTGCGCCATAAGCTTTAGCTTCTATAATTTGATACTCATCGATAATAAATTCTTTTCTTAAAAGTGGTAAATTACAACTTGCACGCGCGGTTAATAAATCGTCTAACGAGCCGCCAAAATATTTTGCATCGGTAAGAACAGACATGCCACATACACCTGCATTTTCATAGCCCTTTGCTACATCGAAAACATTAAAAGTTTGATTGATAATTGCTTTTGAAGGCGATCTTCTTTTATATTCAGCAATGATCCCCGTTTGACTCTTTTTTAATTGCTTTGCTAACGATAACGTTTGCCGTTCAAATAAAACAGAGTGTTCTAACTGAGAGACAGGAATTAACGATTTTCGAAGGGTGACTTCTTTTCGTTTATCGCTTACTATTTTGGTTAATATATCCATTTGTTGTCTATTCGAGCGCTCCCGAAGCATCGGGAGAGAACTAATTTAATTTGTATATCAAATATAAAACCTCTCGACTGCGCTCGAGGGGACGCTACTATTAATTTATTTTAAATCTTAATACTATTATGAGGCTATCTATTTACTCAATTCAATTAATTTGTCTAAACTGGCTTTAGCTTTACCAGAAAACAATGAGGCTTTTGCTAATTCAAAACCTTCTTTATGAGAAATCTGATTCGCAGTAGCTATCGCTAATCCCGCATTTGCACAAACGACATTATTTTGGGCTTCAGTACCTTTATTACTAATAACATTTTTAAATATTTTTGCCGCTTCTTTTACGGTATTTCCCCCAAAAATATCAGATTGTTCTATGTAGTCTAAATTTAAGTTTTTAGGAGAAAACATGGTGTCGTTTTTGTTAGATACAATTTTAGCATCACTGGTGAGAGATATTTCATCGTAACCATCTAATGCGTAAACAATATTATAATTTTTATCTGTATTTTGGTATAAATAGCTGTATAGCCTTAATAATTCTAAATTAAAAACTCCTACTAGTTGATTTTTCGGAAAAGCAGGATTTACCATGGGCCCTAACATATTAAAAAATGTTTTTACACCCAGTTCCTTTCTAATGGGCGCAACGTTTTTCATGGCAGGATGAAATAAAGGCGCATGCAGTACGCATATCCCCGCTTTTTCTATACTGTTTTTTAAAAAGTCTTCATCATTAGAAAATTTAATCCCCATGGCTTCCATAACATTAGAAGACCCTGAAGCTGAAGAAACACCGTAATTTCCATGCTTAGCTACTTTTACTCCAGCTCCGGCGGTAATGAACGCGCTTAGTGTTGAAATGTTAAACGTGTTTTTTCCATCACCGCCAGTGCCACATAAATCGATCGTATTAAACTCAGAAAGATTTACCGAAATGCACAATTCTAATAAAGCATCTCTAAAGCCTTTTAGTTCTTTTATTGTAATGCTTCGCATCATGTACACTGTAAGAAAAGAAGCGATTTGGCTTTTATTGTAATCGCCTTTAGAAATATTAACAAGTACATTTTTAGCTTCCTCTGTACTTATACTTTCTTGGTTTATTAACCTGTTTAATAATTGTTTCATTTTATTGCCGCAAAAGCGGGAATCGTTTAATCGTTATTTAATATCGTTAGAGTTAATTTCATCTCATTCTCGCTTCCACAGGAATTTAATTATTTAACCAATTCTCTAAAATTTGTTTACCATTAGGAGTGAGTACAGATTCAGGATGATATTGTACCCCTTTAACATCATAAAATCGATGGCGTAAAGACATTATTTGTCCATTTTCATCAAATGATGTTGCCTCCAATTCTTTAGGCAAATTAGGACTAACAATCCAAGAATGGTAACGTCCTACTTCAAAAGTAGTGTCCATATTATTAAATAAAGGCTCATCATCGACACATAAAGTCACTTTAGTAGCAACACCGTGATAGACTTTATCCAAATTTATTAAACTGCCACCAAATACTTCTCCAATGGCTTGTTGTCCTAAACAAACGCCTAATATGCTTTTAGAGGACGCATATTGTTTAATAATCGCCTTTAATAACCCCGCTTCATCAGGAATTCCTGGGCCCGGAGACAATACAATTTTATCAAAAAAAGCGACTTCAGACAGGCTTAATTTGTCATTGCGTTTTACTGTAACCTCACAATTTAAATCTTGCAAATAGTGAACTAAATTGTATGTAAAACTGTCGTAATTATCTATTACTAATACTTTCATTTTTTGTTTTGTTTTGGCAGTTGGCTTTTAGTCATTTGCCATTAACTATTTATACTTATGTTTTAAAAAAGGGGGAATTAATGGTCTTAAGAGGTACTGCTTTTGTTTTTCAATTTCACCATTTTCCTAACTCATAACCCATAACTCTTAACTCTTAACTCATAACTCTTAACTTATAACTTATAACCCCTATATTTCTTTTGCTAATTCAATTGCTTTGGTTAAAGCGCCTAATTTATTATAAACTTCTTGTAATTCACTTTCAGAATTAGACTTTGAGACCAATCCTGCACCTGCTTGCCAATGTAATTCATGGTTTTGACTTAAAAATGTTCTAATCATTATGGCATGATTATAATTGCCATTAAAGTCCATAAACCCAATTGCTCCACCATAAAAAGTACGGCTAGTTTTTTCATATTTTTCAATAAGCTGCATGGCTTTATGCTTAGGTGCTCCACTTAACGTACCTGCGGGGAAAGTATCGGCAACAACTTGCATGGTCTGCGTTTCGCTATGAATTTTCCCAGTCACCTTACTTACCAAATGTATAACATGAGAAAAGAATTGTGCTTCTCTGTAGGTTTCTACTTTCACTTCACTTCCATTACGACTCAAATCATTTCTTGCCAAGTCTACAAGCATCACATGTTCGGCATTTTCTTTTTCATCTTGAGCTAATTTTTTTGCAAGCTGGGCGTCTTCTAAATCGTTCCCAGTGCGCCTAAAAGTTCCAGCTATAGGATGTATTTCTGCAAAACCTTTATTAACGACAAGTTGCGCTTCTGGTGAGCTGCCAAATATTTTAAAATTTCCATAATCGAAGTAAAATAGATATGGCGAAGGGTTTATACTGCGTAAAGCACGATAAACATTAAATTCATCCCCTTTAAATTTTTGCGTGAATTTTTTAGATAGCACTAGCTGAAAAACATCCCCTCTAGCACAATGTTTTTTTGCTAATTCAACATGGTCTTTATAATCATTATCTGTTAGATTCGATTCGATAGCACCATTCGATTCAAATTCGTAAGATGCAAATTTTCTAGCTTTAATAAGTTGCAGTAAATCATCAATATTGTTGTCGGTATCAAAACAATGTGCAAAAATATAAGCTTCATTTTTAAAATGATTTATAGCAATTATATTTTGATATACGGCATAATAAATATCAGGAATGGTTATAGAATCTGGTTTTTTCGAGATTTTAATATCTTCAAAATATTTTACAGCATCGTAAGCCGTATAACCAAAAATGCCATTATTTATGAACTTAAATTCGGTTTCAGAATTTACCTTAAAACGCTTAGTGAATTTATGAATTTTCTCGGCAACTTTAGTGGCTCTATTTACCATAATACTTCCATCTGGGAAACGCTCTGTAATGGTATTGTTTTCTACTTTTATTGAAGCAATAGGGTTACAGCAAATGTAGGAGAAACTATTATCGTTAGCCCGATAATCACTACTTTCTAATAAAATACTATTTGGGAATTTATCACGTATTTTAAGATAGATACTCACTGGCGTAATGGTATCGGCTAATATTTTCTTATAATGTGTATATAGACTAAAGGTCTTCATTTATGCTGAATTTATTTCAGTATCTCTCTGTAAGGAGATGTGTTAGTATTTTGCTTTGTCAAATTTATTCTCGGCATTTTATTTTTTGGATCGTTTAAACGAATTCAATTCAATAAAAAAAGGCTTGTCGTGAATGACAAGCCTAAATATTTTAACTTAAATATACGAATAGGTTTAGTTCACGAATGCAACGTTTCGAGAGCACCACCACCATGTATTATTTATATTTTTTTTCATAATTAAAGTTCAAATATAAAAATGAAAAACATCTAATCAAACAAAAACTTTTATTTTTTAACTAAAAAGCTAAAAATAGTGTTAAAGTTGACTCTAATGCTAGATTTCAGATTTATATTTGAGAATGATGAAGCCACTATTTTTATTATTATTAATTACATTTAGTTCTTGCAAAGAAGATGCTAAACCTACTGCTAAGGAATATAACCCCAATACAGCTCCAGTAAAAAACAAAACGGTTGATCTAGAAATATACGATTATAAAGGCTTAGAACCTTTCTTAAATAAAAAAGATGATAAAACTTATGTCATCAATTTTTGGGCAACATGGTGTGCGCCTTGCGTAAAAGAGCTTCCCTATTTTGAAGAATTAAATAAAACCTATTCTAAAAATAATGTAGAAGTTGTATTAGTAAGTTTAGATTTTCCTAAACAGTATGAAAAAAGACTAAAACCTTTTATTCTTAAGCATCAATTAAACTCAAAAGTTATTGCCTTAAACGATGTAGATGCCAACGCATGGATTAATAAAATAAGCCCAGATTGGACCGGCGCTATCCCTGCAACCTTAATTTATAACAAAGATAAACGTGCTTTTTATGAGCAATCTTTTAATTATGATGAGTTAAAAACAGAAATAGAAAAATTTATTAAATAAATACAATCATGGAAAAATTCATTAAAATAACAGTAGTCGCTTTTTTGGTCTTCACCGTTAGCGCATTTTCAATTAAAAAAGAAAAGGGTTATAAAATAGGTGACATTGCTACCGATTTTAAATTAGAAAATACAGATGGTAAAATGGTTTCGCTTAAAGATTTTAAGACGGCTAAAGGTTTTATTATTGTTTTTACTTGTAATACCTGTCCTTATGCAGTGGCCTATGAAGATAGAATTGAAGCGCTTAATAAAAAGTACGCTAAGCAAGGGTATCCTGTTGTTGCCATTATGCCAAACAATACCGAGGTTAAGCCAGGTGATAAAATGAGTGCAATGCAACAGCGTGCCAAAGAAAAAGGATTTACATTTCCTTATTTAATAGATGAAGGACAAAAAATTTATCCTCAGTACGGTGCTACAAAAACACCTCACATTTATATTCTTGAAAAAACTAGTAAAGGAAATGAAGTAAAATATATAGGAGCCATAGACGATAATTACCAAGATGCTTCAGCCGTGAAAGAACGTTATGTTGAAAATGCGGTTGACGCTTTATTAGCAGGAAAAACAATTCGTGTAAAAGAAACAAAAGCATTAGGTTGCTCTATAAAAGTTTAAATGCATTAATGGTAAATGTTAAATTTTTAACTCAAAGCGTAACACTTTAAGTTTTTTTTCGTCTAATTGCTAAAGAAATGTTAAGTTTGTTTAAAGTGTAATTCTATAAAAATTTATGTCAGATTTGTCTCAAAGCTCATGGAGTGAGAAGTTTAATAGCGATAATAATGCTTTTTTACTGGATGTTAGAACAGCTGAAGAAGTTGAACAAGGTTATATTCCTAATGCAATAAATATAGATATTCGTGCAGGAGCAGACTTTATTAGCGAGATCGAAAAATTAGATAAAAATAAAAATTATTATGTTTATTGTCGATCAGGAGCAAGAAGTGCCCAAGCTTGTGCGATCATGAATCAATTAGGTTTTGAAAACACTTATAATTTATTAGGAGGATTTATGGAATGGGAAGGTTCAATTGCCGATGAATAAAAAAGTTAAATCATTATGAGAACAAGAGTACTAGTTGTTTTTTTATTAAGTATACTACTTAATAGCTGTGTTAGTAATACTGCTTTAGGTGAAGTTAATGTAGTATCGCCAGAGGAGATGCAATCTTTATTAAATACAGATAATGTGCAATTGGTCGATGTTAGAACAGCTCAAGAATATACGCAAGGGCATATTGAGTTTGCTCAAAATATTGATTTTAAATCGCCCACTTTTAATGAAGATATAAAAAAGCTTGATAAAGATAAACCTGTCCTTTTATATTGCCAAAAAGGAGGAAGAAGTGCCAGATGTGCTCAAAAAATGTTAGAAGCAGGATTTAAAAA
>CALDCO010000059.1 GCA_937937185.1 uncultured Flavobacteriaceae bacterium | reverse complement strand
GCTAGGCTTACGAAAGTTTGACTAAATTTTTCGCTCGATGCCTGAATTTCAGAAACTCGCTGCGCTCAAACAGCCTGAAATTCTGCGGCATCTTCACTTCAAATTTTACGTCAAACTTTCGATAGGCCATTTAACTTTTTAGAAAAAAACAAAGTATGTTTTGTAAAGCGCAATCCTGTTTTGAAGCTTTGAGGTATTTAGGATCTTACTAGTTTGCGATGTGATGAGATGCTGATAGTCATCAGCATGACGAAAGTATGTTTTGTATTGCGTCATCCTTTTCTGAAGCTTTGGGGTATTTAGGATCTCACTCGTTTTCAATATGGTGTGATGCTGATAGTCATCAGCATGGCGAAGGTATCGTTACAGTAAAAGCAAACAGAAAGAAAGTAATATTATTAGTTCTCAAAATTTGAAAAGCTACCATCTCTATAAAAAATAACAATACGTTCTATTTCTTTAGTACTAGAAGGCACAGCGGTTATTTTATTCACAGGATCTTTACCGTTTGTTTTTGGAGCTGTACCGGAAAACAAATCTTTTTTTTCAGGCTGTGGTAATGAATCTTCTTTTTCTGTTTTGGAAGGAAAATGGCCCTTACCATTCATAAGCCAATACAAATCGACATCAGGGTAGGCAGACAGTACTTTAAGAATAAACTCTAAACTGGGTTTATTTCGTCCAGACAACAAATGCGAAATGCTGGAACGTTGTACGCCTATTTTTTCGGCAAACGAAGAGGCACTTTCACCATAGAATTCAATTATTTTTTTAAGTCGTTTTATAAATGCTTCATTGTTTATCATTGTAAACAGGTTTAATGGATAAAAACATGTTACAAATGTAACCAAAATAAAGTAATAGACAATAATTAGAGTAATAAAAGTAATTAATAATAGAACTAAAACTTTAAATAATTATACATAAAATACTAATTTATAAATATTTATATTATAAATTAAATTACAAAGACCTAAAAACTAAAGGAAACAGCATATTTAATACAGAGCATTCTAAAAATTGATTACAACTGTAAACGTATTGAGTTTGATTTTATGTTTACATTTGTAATCAAGGGTTTATTTACCTTTGTAAACATAAATCGCTAGAGATGCAAAATGAAACCTTAAAAACTTTATTTTATTCATACAAAGAATCGGCACTTTCTGGTCGATACATCAGCTTAAAAAACCTTGAGCCTTTAATTAATAATTTGCCAAATGCGTTTCATGTAGAAATTGTTGGCTACTCGGTTTTAAAAGCGCCTATACTCACTATAACTATTGGAAAAGGAAAAAAACAACTCCTGCTATGGTCTCAAATGCATGGAAACGAATCGACCACAACCAAGGCTTTATTTGATTTGTTTAATGTCCTGAATTCTAATAATGAAATTACCAAACAGATATTAACTAACTGTACGCTAACCATTATTCCTATGCTAAATCCTGATGGTGCTGAGGCTTACACCCGTTTAAATGCGAACGAGGTCGATTTAAATAGAGACGCACAAAACCTGTCGCAACCTGAAAGTAAAGTGTTAAGAGCGGTTTTCGATAAAGTAAAGCCAGATTATTGCTTTAACCTTCACGGGCAACGTACTATTTTTAGTGCAGGTAAGACTTCTAATGTGGCCACGGTCTCTTTTTTAACACCAGCAGCAGATGAAAAACGATCGGTCGTTCCATCCAGAATGGTGTCTATGGAAATTATCGCTGAAATGAATGCCATGCTACAAAATGAAATTCCTGAGCAAGTTGGTATTTATGATGATCGTTTTAATAATAATTGTGTTGGCGATGCGCTTCAAAGTCTAGGAGTACCTACTATTTTATTTGAAGCTGGGCATTATAAAAACGATTACAATAGGGAAGAGGTGCGGCGTTATATTTTTCAATCTTACCTTGTAGGGCTTCGTTATATTGCTTTAAATGAGGTTACAGGCAATAAACATGATGATTATTTTTTAATTCCTGAAAATGAAAAATTATTTTATGACGTCATCATTCGTAATACCCTAATGAATTCTAAACGCGTAGATGTTGCGATTCAGTTTGAAGAAAAACTGGTGAAAAATGAAATAAACTTTATCCCTGTCGTAAAAAAAATTGAAAACTTGCAAAATTTTTATGGGCACAAAGAAATTAATGCCAAAGGACATATTGTTTTTAATGCGCTAAAAAAGCAACTAACGCTTGGTAGTATCGTGCATTATGTAATAATAGGGCATGATAAAATAGGTGTAAAATAATATTAAAAATTAAAGTAAAAGGTTTAGACCGTTTAGTAAAAAAGTTATAATTTTATCCCGATAAAAAAACCGAAAATGGCAAAATTTAAATTAGATGAAATTGATCATCAAATTCTAGACATGTTAATAGATAACACTAGAGTTCCTTTTACAGACATCGCTAAAAAATTATTGATTTCTGCTGGAACTGTTCATGTTAGGGTTAAGAAAATGGATGACGCAGGTATTATTAAGGGGTCATCCTTAACTTTAGACTACAGGAAATTAGGGTATTCGTTTATCGCTTATGTAGGTGTTTTTTTGCAAAACACCTCGCAAACGAAGTTTGTCTTAGAGCGTATTAATGATATTCCTTTCGTCACTGTGGCTCACGTTACTACAGGAAAGTTTAATATTTTTTGTAAAATTAGAGCGAAAAATACGGAGCACGCTAAAGATATTATTTTTATGTTAGATGATATCGATGGTGTTTATAGAACCGAAACAATGATTTC
>CALDCO010000058.1 GCA_937937185.1 uncultured Flavobacteriaceae bacterium | reverse complement strand
GAAATATGAGTAATGGCGTAACGACTATTCAAAGCATGTATGCCCCTGAGTTTAGTAGTCATAGTAAAGGAATTAGGCTCACTGTAAATGGATTAAGTAAAGAGTAGTAGTTAATTACTTTTTATTCTGAGTTTATTTCAGAATCTTCTAACCCTCTTAAACAGTTATTTATAATAACGCTAAAAATTATAAATATCTGAATTTGAAATGATTATTTGTGAATTAACAAATCAGATCAAAGATTAAAATTAGTATGCTTTGAGGGCATTTTTTACCAGTTCTGATTTAAAAACATTCAAATAAAACACAGGTATTTTTTATTTAAGTAAAGAAAATGATGTTAGTTAAAATACTATTGATCGACCAATAAGAAGTGTTTTAATCGTTTAATATTTTATTGAAATTAGTCATTTCAGGCTTGAATGATACTTTTTTGTAGTGGAATAGCTTTGCTAGAAAATGAAAAAAAACTAAAATAACGTGATTTGGATATAAGAAAATTTACTTCAGTCAGAGTGATTTTCTATAGAAAATTGTATCGAAGACCAATAAGTTTTCAATCAAAAGCCTAATTTCGATATCATTTTTCTTCGTTTCACTTTGAAAAATCACTCAATTTGACGGCTTTTTCATTCTAAATCCTAAGATCGAACTCACGATAAATAAGACTTAACCTGATTTGTTTCAGGTTTTCGTATAAATAATTGTGAGTGTAATGTGTATCGTTCGTAGCGTCATATGATTCTAAAATGAATTTATAGCTAAATCAATACAAAATAACACCAATATTCATAGAAAAAACTTAGATTTTCGCCTTAAAAAGCCTCGGTGTAACTAAGGCTATACCTGTGTTTTTTGCCTTAAACTCTAGCTTTTTTCTTTATAAACCTTAAGTGACATTTTACATTGGTTTAGCTATAGAATGACGACAAATTAACCACTATTACTATTTGCGAACAAACAACATCTTATCATAGGATTAAGAAATAAAACGAATACTACGTTCCACCACATTTTTTAAAGCAATTGGAAGCGTTTTTTCTTGCCACGGGTGACTAGCATCAAAAACATGATTGCTTTTATGAATAGGCAATAACACGCTGTTTTTATTCCAAGAATGTAGGGCTTGCGCTTCTTCAAATTTAACTGAAGGATCATCAATAGCATGAATGATTAAGTGAGGGATTTTAATTTTTTTTATTGCACTTTCAATATTTAAACGTTTTTCATTGGCCTTAAAATCTAAGTAAAACTGATAGTTATGAGGCATTAACTGTTTTGTTCGTCCATTTAAAACGTACTTCACTCCCGTGTCTTTCCATTCTTTTAAATCACCTATAGCAACCGTTCTTTTTTCAAAATCGCAAACGCCGGCCCAAGTAATTAAAGTACTTATTCTCTCGTCTTCCGATGATTTTATAGTCACTATCCCACCGCCTCTAGAGTGGCCAATAAGGATCACTTTTTGCGGATTAATATGTTTTAGTAACTCATTTTTATCTGATAATAAATAATTTATTAAATGGTCTAAATCATCGAGTTCTTTTGTGTAATTGTTTTCTGCAAAGGCCTCTAAATCTGGAAAATCTATAGGGTGTTTTGCAGTACCACCATTGTGAGAAAAGTTAAACTTCACAAAAAATAAATTAGTTTTAGCAAACGCTTCAGCTACCAAATCCCAAGCGCCCCAGTCTTTAAATCCTTTATAGCCATGGCAAAAAATAACTAGCGGCTTACTGGTCTTATTGGGTTCATAAAAAGCATCCCATACAATGGGTTTTTTGTTATTTCGTTCTAGAACACGGTTTTTAGAAGCAATCATAAGGCCTTTTCTTTAAACGTTAAGTTAATATTACAAATTTCGAGAATTAATTTTTTAAGTTGCTTTTCAAAAGCTTGTAGCGTTTCGTTGCTTATTAATGACTCTTTGTTTTTACCTTCTTTTTTTGTGAATTTTAAGAAGCCTGCTTGTAAATTTTTAAATGAAATAATACCTGCTTCAATAGGTGAATTTAGTGTTTCATTATTATTCAAAATTAAAGCATAACATAACACTTGGAAACTCTTACTGTATTTTGTGTAATCACTAGTAATATCTTCCCAATGTTCTATCGTTAAGGAATTTTGCTTAACCATTCCAGATTTATAATCAATAAGTCTTGTAACGCCATTTAACTCATCAACGCGATCTACTTTTCCTTTTAAATATATAGGATAACTTAACTCTGGAATATTTAGGCAGAGTTTATTTCCTTCAACTTCAATTTTTAGAATTTTAATGGTGTTTCCTGCTTTAAGGATTTTAATTTCTTCATTTATAAAATTTAAAACGTAGCGTTTTGCAATTTCAGAAATAATGAGATTTTTCCCAGTGGTTATATCACCTTGTTTGTATTCTTCTTTAAAAAAGAAAGCTACTTTTTCATTAATTTTAGATTTCATCCCATCAAGAATGAAAGGCGTTAGGTATTCATTTTCTAACGGTTTATATAAATGTTCTAAAGTGTTATGCACTACAGTTCCTAGAGTATTTGAAGCCACCGTTTCTTCAATCTCATTTAAGGTATTTATATTTAAAATTTTTTCGTGATAAAAATCTATGGGGTTACGTATGTAGTTAGTTAATGACGAGGGTGAAAAGCCTTTATTCGCAAAATGAATTAGTTTATTTAAAATAGCGTCATTTTTCTCTACTTCACGAACTATTTCATTTATTAAAGGCGTTTTAGGGAGGGCTATTTGATGCGTTATTTTATGTATTCCTTCTAGTTCGAGTTGCGTAATGAATCTGCTTTTTTCGCCACTATTTAAAGTGTCTATTTCGGTATTATAAAGTACATAAACGTTTTTTGCACGTTGTAATAACCGATAAAAATGATACGTGTAAACAGCATCTTTTTCCTTATACGTTGGTAAGTTGTTTTCTAATTTTACATCAAAGGGTATAAATGAATTATTGTTTTTCCCCGAAGGCAGAATGCCTTCATTAACCGAGGAAATAATGAGCGTTTCAAAATCTAAAACACGGGACTCTAACATCCCCATAATTTGCAGGCCTTTTAAAGCCTCTCCTTGAAAATCTAAAGTTTCGTTACTTAGTAATTCTTTATAAATATCGAATAAAGTAGCTACATTATTAATATACTTATAAGTATCATTTAATTTTACTAAGGTCATAAATAAATTATAAAACTTAAAAGTATATTCTAAAGCTAATAAGTTGTTGTTTTTGTCTTTATCTAGATGTTTTTTTATACAGAAGATAAGGTCTATACAATGTTTAATGGCATTAGAGGTGTTGTTATTCCAATTGCCAAAAAGGATGGTAATTAAGGGGGTATTGAAATTTAAAAGGGTTTTAATTTCAGAAAAATTAAGACGAGTAACATTGTTTTTATGTATAATATCTATGGCATTAATGGCATGATTTTGCGTTTCATTGTAAAATAATGGTTTTATAAATTGATGAGATAAAATACCTATAACCTCTTTATAGTAAAATGTTGCATTTGTTTTTTTATGGAGTATAAATAGTTTTTCAAAAAGCGATGCTAAGGGGATCGATTTTAATGGAAACCCCATAGTTATATTTAAAGCTTGTATCGATTTTGGTATAGAATTTAAAACAGGAATTAATAAATTTTCATCACCTAGTATAACCGCAGTATTGTTTAAACTTGCATCCTGTTTAGCTATTTTATTAAGCAATAGGCCTATTTGCTTTGCTTGCCCGATGTTTTTTGGAACACCAATACTGTGTATGTTTTTTGTATTATTATAATTACTAGATAACCAGTTAAAGGGGTTTGTTTTAAAATAACTCCAATTTCGTTTATGTTGCTTAGTGAAGAGTGCAGCATCATGAATAGGGTTTTGCATAAAGTGTTGGTCTATGTCCCAATAAATTTCTGCCATTTCATTTTGTAACAATTCTTTAATGATGGTTTCTTCAGCAGTGTTTAAAGCATTAAAACCTAGAAAAACATGTTTTGTATCTTCATTATTTTGAATATAGGCTTCAAGATTTTCTACAGCTTCTCTATAAAGTAAGCCTTGATACCCTACTTTCTTTTGTAGTAGATTAATTGAAAATTCTTCATAGTATTTAGGAAGCTTATTCCAAAAAGAAAGGTAGTTACTTATAAATGCTGTTTTATTTTCATCTAGTGACCAATGATTTAAACTTTGAACCGCCGTTAGGTAACTAAATATTTTATTATGAGGAATTAAATAACGGTCAATTTCATTAAAATCTTGTAGTAAAATTTGCGCCCACTTAGAGAAGCTCTCAAAAGGCTCTTGCTCTTTTTTTGTGGTAATCTTACAGTATGATTTATAACATTCGAATAGTAATTCTATCGTGCTTATTTTTTTTAATTGAGAAAGCAGTGCTACGAACTCCTCTATGCTTATAATATTTGGTGAGAATATCGTTTTTGTAACCATTTTCGATAGCTCATGTCTAAGCACAGTACCAGCACGTTTACTGGGTAATATAAATGTAATTTCAGAAAAACGGGTTCCTTTTTGTTGTAAGCTCGAGAGTACATCAAAAATAAATGTTGTCATCTTATAAAAATAATAAATTCTCTAGCTAAGTGTGTAAAAATAGAAGAATAAAAAAACGCTTCGATAAGACTATCGAAGCGTTTTAAAATATTTAGGAATTGTACTTTAAAGAAACTTATTTTTTAAGTTTTACTTCTGTACGTCTGTTATTAGCTCTTCCTGCTCTAGTAGCGTTAGAATCGATTGGATAATCTTCACCAAATCCATAAGCCACTAATCTGTCACTACCAATACCATTAGCGACTAAGTAATCTCTTACAGCATTTGCTCTTCTTTCAGATAATAACTGGTTAGAAGATTTACTACCTACGCTATCAGTATGACCCTCAATCGTAAATTTAGAATCTGGGTATTCTTTAAGAATTGCTGTGATATTTTTAAGCACTTCATACGTTTGATTTTGGAAGCTTGATTTTCCAGTGTCAAATAAGATTGTTCTTGCGTAGCTATTTAATTTTTCAATAACTTCTTGAGTTGGTTCAGGAGCTTTCTCTGGACAACCATTATTAGCAACCGTTCCTTTTACTTTAGGACAGTTATCGTTTTTATCGATTACGCCATCGCCATCGGTATCTGGTTCAGGACAGCCATCATTAGAAGCTGGACCTGCTTCATTAGGACATTTATCTTTACCATCGGCAACACCATCGCCATCTGCATCTGGACATCCTTTTAAAGCTTTAAGACCTTTAACAGTAGGGCAATCGTCTTTGCCATCAGTAATACCATCACCATCAGAATCTGGGCAACCGTTCATTTCAGCTAAACCAGCAGTGTTTGGACAATCGTCTTTAGAATCTTCAATGCCATCACCATCAGAATCTGGACAACCATTAAACGCTTCTAAACCAGCAACTTCAGGGCAAGCATCTTCTTTGTCGTATATGCCATCACCATCAGTATCTTTTCCACCAAATTTAATGGAAACACCTGCAGAGTGTTGGAAGTGAGAAACTACACTTTCAACATCTAAAGAATTTTTAAATTTTGTTTCAAGGAATAATCCTACATTATCGGTAAACCAAAAGTTTAATCCCAAAGAACCATTTATTGTTCCATATCCTACAGTGTTGTTAGCACCTGCATTTAATGAGAATGTGTTAAAAGGCCCTTCTTCAATCCAAGTGTAACCTCCACCAATACCTATGACTGGTTGTAATCTGGTCTTTGTTATGTTATATCTAACGTTAGCATCAAACGCATAGTAAGATAAGTCATTAACTCTTACGCTAATTTCATCTCCAAATTGTCCCCATTTTTTGATTTGGTTTAAGGATCCGCCTAACTGAGCAGTTAATCCATGCCCTAAGTATCTAGATACAGAAACCGTAGATAGGGATGGAAGAATGTTCCAATGGTCATCTACATTAAGAAATTCGTCAAAGAAATCACCCTGCGGGGCATCTTCTCCTACTGGATAAACGTCAACAGCGTTTACACCAAAGTTTACAGCCCAAGGGTTGTCTTCATCTTGTGCGTTAACGTTGCTGAAGCTTAGTACAAGCAACATTGTGAACAATAATCTGCTAAGATTTTTCATATTCAAATATTTAATTTTAAGTGTTAAATTAGAAGCAAATTTAAGTTGTTAAATGATATTAACAAAGACAAATATATAAAAATATTCAATATTCGAATTATTTCTTTTTTTAGATATTAACGAGATGTTAACAATTTAAATGACATTTAATGATCGTCCAACTGCGATAAAGGCAGATATAGCGTTATCTAGATGTTCTTTTTCATGTGCTGCTGAAAGCTGAACTCTAATTCTTGCTTTTTCTTTTGGAACCACAGGAAAAAAGAAACCGATAACATAAATTCCTTTTTCTAAAAGCAGCCTTGCCATTTTTTGCGACAATTTTGCATCATATAACATCACCGGAACAATTGCAGAATTACCATCAATGATATCAAACCCTGCCGATTTCATTCCTTTTTTAAAGTAATTGGTATTCCACTCTAATTTATCTCTTAATGTGGTATCGGTTTTTAATAATTCAAGTACTTTAATAGAGGCGCCCACAATTGCAGGGGCTAAAGAGTTAGAAAATAAGTAAGGTCTAGAACGTTGGCGAAGTAGTTCAATAATTTCTTTTTTACCAGTGGTATAACCACCCATAGCACCACCTAGTGCTTTCCCCAGAGTTCCAGTAATAATGTCGATACGTCCTAAAACATTTTTATCTTCTAATGTGCCCCGCCCAGTTTCTCCAATAAAACCAGCAGCATGGCATTCGTCTATCATTACTAAGGCGTCGTACTTTTCGGCCAAATCACATATTTTATCAAGTGGAGCCACTACTCCATCCATAGAAAAGACACCATCTGTTACTATTATTTTAAATCGTGCTCCGTTTTTATTGGCGGCAATTAATTGTGTTTCCAGATCTGCCATATTATTATTTTGGTAGCGATACCTTGTCGCCTTACACAAACGAACTCCATCTATTATTGAAGCATGATTTAAGGAATCGGAGATAATAGCATCTTCTTTTCCTAATAAGGGTTCGAAAATGCCACCATTAGCATCGAAAGCGGCGGCATATAATATGGTGTCTTCAGTACCATAAAAATCGGCCAGTTTCTCCTCTAAGGTTTTATGTATGTCTTGAGTGCCACAAATAAAGCGAACCGAAGACATGCCAAATCCATGAGTATCCATAGTTTCTTTTGCTGCTTTAATAACCTCGGGATGAGAAGAAAGTCCTAAATAGTTATTGGCACAAAAGTTTAGCACTTTTTGCCCTGTATTTAGTGTTATTTCTGCACCTTGAGGAGAGGTAATAATTCGCTCTTCTTTAAATAACCCCTCATTTTTTAGGTCTTGAAGCGTTTGTTGTAAATGTTCTTTTATCTTACCGTACATGGTTGTCGTTTGTTTTTGCAAATTTATATGAAATGCCTATAACGGCAAAGATTAATACTATTTCTGGTTCTATTATAAAAGAAACAAACGAGTTTACCTTGTAAGTTTCTATTTTAGAGTGGGCACACTATTACACATATTCAATGCGAATAGTCGTATTTAGATAAACAAGTATTTTATGAGTTACTTTAAAGGACATATTTTCTATGACTTCTTGATAATCGTATAGTTGTTGTTTATGTTTTGGGTGCTTTAACCCTGTTTTGTAATCTATGATTACGACTTCATTTTTTTTGTTAATAATTAATCGATCAGGAATAAAAAGAGCTCCAGATTGAGACAAAATGGGGCGTTCATTATATACGGTTTCCGCTCCACTAAAATACTGCTTAATTTTAGGATGTGTTACAATAGTGGTTAGAGTATCTTTAATTTTTAGGGCTTGTTCTTCATTAATTAATGCTGAAGTTTTAAAGTCATTAATCACAAAATCGATATCATTACTGGTAATTATTTTAGAAAGTATCTCATGAATAAGATTTCCTTTTTCAATAGCATCTTCTTGTAAAGTATCCCATAGAAAGCCAGAGGTGGTTACAATATTAATATGATGCTCTTCTTTTGAAGTTGATATAAACTCCGTTTGTTCCTTAATATTATTTGTAATGGTAGGACTTGCTGATGTTTTTAAAGGATTCCCGAAACTATAACTGTCTTGAGTGGCATGGTATATTTTTTGGTCTCTTAAATAATTAATGAAAAGACCTGGGAAATAATGTGGGTTTTCTTTTTTTTCTGAAATGATATAAAGTTGTTCAATAGGTCTTGTTAAAGCAACATATAACAAATTAATATTATCCAATTCTAATTGATTTTGAGTATTATAATGTATGTCTTTCCCCTGTTCTCCATACATTTCAAAATCAGCATTATAATTTATAAGTGTGGTAGAAAACCCGTTGTAAATTTTAGGATCTATTTCAAACCATTTTTTAGATTGTTTATGATCATAAATATGTTCTTTTGCATAAGGAAAAATAACAACAGGAAATTCTAAGCCTTTAGATTTGTGTATCGTCATTATTTGTACTGCATTTTGCCCCTCGGGAGATATCGTACTTAGATGCTCTTTTTTAGTTTCATAATAGTCTAAATACGAGGAAATGTCCGTGATTCCTTTTAGAGAATATTCAAAAACGAAATCTAAATAGTATTGCAAATAAGCATCTGAAGTTTCAGTAAGATGAAACGTTCTAATAATTGTTTCAACTAAATCATAAAGCGGTAATTGTACTAATTGTTTGGCATGACATTTAATATTAAAGGTCTCGAAACTTTTTAAAACATAATCAATAGATTTATTTTTAAGCGATTCAAAATAAGTGTGTTTATCTTTAATAGCATACTTATTAGTAAGATAGTATAGAATCTCCAATTTTAGAATCTCATTGCTAGGTTGCTCTAAATAATTTAATAGCTGATTAATAAATTTAACTTCATTAGAATTTTTAATAAGTTGTGTTTCTGCCGATATGATTTTAATGCCGTTTTCATTAAGCAACTTAGAAATGGCAATACCATATTTTTTACTACGTACTAAAATACAGATATCGCTATAGCTATAACCACTTTCAATACACCTGTTTATGGTTTTTAAGACCTGTTCGTTGTATTCTTCTTCTGTAGGATGATCTAAAAAAGTAAGGTTAACATAGCCTTTTTCATGTTTTACCGTATTTTGTTTTGCCTTTGCATATAAATTAGAATACCCTTTATCGCGAAAAGCATTATTGGCCAAGTAGGAGAAAAAATTTGAATTAAACGTTACAATTTCTTCAAAACTGCGATAATTCTCTTGAAGCCTATTTAATTCGGGTTTAATATGAAACGGACTTATATTATTACTTAGCCTTATAAATTGTTCGGCTTTACCTCCTCGCCATCTGTAAATGGCCTGTTTTGCATCACCTACCAACATCACACTGCCTTTTTCTTTTCCTGAAATTGAACTATCAATTAAAGGAATTAGGTTTTTCCATTGTAATATCGAAGTATCTTGAAACTCATCAATAAAATAATGGGCGAACTTTTCACCTAAACGCTCGTATATAAAGGGCGTTGGCTGGTCTTTAATTTCGTCGCTAATAATGCTGTTAAATTCAGAAATGAGAATTTTATTTTGCTCCTTTTTTAATATTGAAAGCTCTTTATTAATAGCATTTAAAACCGATAAAGGCGTCGTGTTTTTGTAAAAAGAGCTTACGAATTTATATTGAAAAACAGCCGTCTTTGTTTCTATAAAAGTAGCCATTAATTGAGGTTGAATGGCTTCTATTTTAGAAGCAATACTGTCGCTTACTCGTTTGGGATATAAGGTGCCACCTTCTAATAGCGTAAGTTGCCATTTATTGTTAAATTTAATATTATATTTCCCGTTTTTAAGATGAGTAAAATGATTGGGCAAATATTTACTGCTAAAATCCTCAATGTCGATACCAGATTTAGCTATTAAATCGAGAATAGCTTCAGATTTGTGTCGTATTTCATTTTTATAATTAGTAATACGGATTCTTAATTTTTCCTTTAAAACCTCAAAATCATCCAGTGTTTTGTCCTTTAGTTGGTTTATAAAAGGAATGTCGTTTTCACTAATTAATGTTTTGGCTATCGCATTAAAATCGTAAGTTAAATCCCAACTTTTGTCCTCATCGGCTTTTTCTATAGCAAAATCAACCAATACTTTGGTTAATTTCTTATCAATTCCAGCTTTTGCAATTAAGTTATCTACTGCCTCACTAACCATTGTGTTTTGGTCTAATTCCACTTCAAAATTTAGAGGTAACTTTAAATCGCGAGCAAAAGTGCGAACAAGTTTGTGCGTAAAGCCATCTATAGTAGAGATGTCAAAAGCAGAATAATTATGTAAAATAGTATTTAATATGTTTTTCGATTTTAGATGAAGTTTGTTTTTATCGATACCCAATTCTTCCACAATACTATTAAACATTGGAGTTGGTAATTTAAGAATTTTTGGGTCCGAGAATTGAGTTAAGGTCTCAATAATTCGAGTCTTCATTTCGGTAACCGCCTTATTAGTAAAAGTGATTGCTAAAATTGTTTTAAAGGCATCGTCTCTTTTATTTTTAAATAGCACCATTAAATAGGATTTTACCAAAGTAAAAGTTTTACCACTTCCAGCAGAAGCATCGTATATTATAAATGGTTTATGTTCAGTCATGAAACAACAGGCTTTGTTTTGTAAGATAAAAACCTTTAGCAAATTTAGTAATAGGTGGTTTAAACTTTTTTAATTTTAGTAAAGAATGGTAACTTTTTTGAAATTAAATACTAATAAGAGCACTATAATAATGAGTCAAGCCGCTTCCTCTAGCTGTTGTTAAAATAGTATTAAAAGCACCTACTTAAAAAGTATTAATTTTTAAATGATGGCTTTAATCAGTAATTTTACAATCACTATTAATATTAACAATCAAAATTAAAACTGTAATTATGGCTTTTGAATTACCAAAATTGAAATATGCTTACGATGCTTTAGAACCTAATATTGATGCGCGTACAATGGAAATACACCATTCAAAACACCATCAAGGCTATACCAATAAACTTAATGCCGCTATAGAAGGCACGAATTTAGCAGGAAAAAATATAGAAGAGATTCTTTCTAATTTAGATATGGCTAATAAAGGCGTTAGAAATAACGGAGGAGGCTATTACAATCATTCACTATTCTGGGAAGTTATGAATCCAGAAGGGAAAGGGCGTTTATCTGGAGCGCTAAAAGAAGCTATTGAGGCAGCGTATGGTTCTTTCGATGCGTTTAAAGCGGCTTTTAGTAAAGCGGCTGCAACACAGTTTGGTTCAGGATGGGCGTGGTTATGTGTTCATAAAGGTGGAAAAGTAGAAGTGTGTTCTACACCTAACCAAGATAATCCATTAATGCCAAATGTTTCTTGTGGCGGCACCCCTATTCTTGGATTAGATGTTTGGGAGCATGCCTATTATTTAAATTATCAAAACAGACGACCAGATTATATTGAAGCTTTTTTTAATGTTATTAATTGGAATGAAGTAGAGCGTCGTTATGCAG
>CALDCO010000057.1 GCA_937937185.1 uncultured Flavobacteriaceae bacterium | reverse complement strand
AAAAAAATAGGGCTTGTAAAAAATAACGTACATGAAGGACTTAATAATTGCGAAAGAAAATTCTTATTTTTTATATATTGAAGTGGTTTATCAAGGTCTCGATTGCGCTCGACCAGACAGTATGCAGCTAAAAAACTTTTATCTTAATGAGATTGAGTAAGTGCGTCGTATTATTAAAAAAATAAAATTACCTTGAATAATTAGGCGCTTCTTTAGTAATGGTAACATCATGGGGGTGGCTTTCATTAATTCCAGAGGCTGTTATCTTTACAAACTGCCCTGTTTTTTTTAATGTTTCAATATTTTTAGACCCGCAATAACCCATTCCGGCACGTAAACCACCAATAAATTGGTGTATACTCTCTACTAATTCTCCTTTATATGGCACCCGCCCTACGATTCCTTCGGGGACTAATTTTTTTATATCATCCTCTACGTCTTGGAAATAACGGTCTTTACTTCCTTGTTTCATGGCTTCAACGGAGCCCATCCCTCGGTACGATTTAAATTTACGCCCTTCATAAATAATTGTTTCTCCGGGAGATTCTTTGGTTCCTGCTAGGAGTGATCCCAACATCACACAATCAGCTCCAGCTGCAATAGCTTTGGGAATATCACCAGTATATCGAATTCCACCATCAGCAATTACAGGGATTCCTGTACCCTTTATAGCTGCTGCTACTTCTAATACTGCAGAGAATTGAGGAAAACCAACTCCAGCTACCACCCTGGTTGTGCATATAGAACCTGGTCCAATTCCAACTTTCACAGCATCTGCTCCTGCATCTACTAAATATTTAGCCGCTTCAGCTGTGGCAATATTTCCAACTACGACTTCTAATTTTGGGAATGCTTTTTTTACTGCTTTTAAAACTTCAACTACCGTCTTTGTATGGCCATGTGCGGTATCTATTATTACAGCATCAACACTAGCACCCACTAATGCTTTTGTTCGCTCTACGGCATCAGCAGTAACCCCTATTGCGGCAGCAACTCTTAAACGTCCGTAATTATCTTTATTTGCTATAGGCTTTTGAGTCACTTTAGTAATGTCTCTAAAGGTAATGAGTCCCGCCAATTTGTCGCCTTCAACAATTAATAATTTTTCTATTTTGTTTTGCTGAAGAATCTTTTCAGCGTCTTTAAGAGAAGTTCCAACAGGTGCAGTAACCAAGTTTTTACTGGTCATCACCTCTATAATGGCTCTATCATTTTGATGTTCAAAACGCAAATCTCGATTAGTAACAATTCCTTCTAATTTACCTTGATTATTTATAATTGGAATGCCTCCAATACGATGTTCTCTCATGGCCTGTTTGGCATCTAAAACAGTCGAAGATAAAGGTAATGTTACTGGATCTAAAATCATCCCGCTCTCTGCACGTTTTACTTTCCTTACTTCTTGAGCTTGGGCTTGAATGGTCATGTTTTTATGTAAAACGCCTATTCCTCCCTCTCTAGCTATAGCAATAGCCATGGCACTTTCCGTAACGGTATCCATTGCAGCAGATACAATGGGTACATTAATTGTAATATTTCTAGTAAATTTTGTTTGAATATTAACCTTTCTTGGTAGGATTTCAGAAAATGCAGGGACTAATAATACATCGTCGTATGTTAAGCCTTCTCCTACAATTTTATTCTCGTGTGCTCTCATCATGCAATTACAGTTATAATTGCATGCAAATTTACGCTTTTTTTTTGGTTAAAAATTACTATCGTAGTATTTCTTCAATATTCTGTTTCTTATCATTTTTAATTCTAATAGAATCCGTTATATTTATTTCAGTTATACTATTAAAAGTCATTCTAAAAATAACTTCGTTTGCTTTTAATTACGATAACTATTTTTCTTCGAATGCCTAATTATAGTCAAAAAACTTATTTTAAGAATAAAGCACAGTAAAATTGAAGAAAATAATAGTATAAACCAACCAAAGACGGGAATTCTGAAATACCAGAGAATAAAGGCTTTTCTTTATTTGTGAACTATTTTCAATTTTTCGAAGCCTAACCAGAGTTCCCTATAACCGTATTTATAATAGTGTAACGCTGCAAAGATGTAAGTTATTTAACGTTTTATGCATGTTCTCTAAATCGTCTTTCACCTACCTTTTAGTTAAACTAATTAATATAAGTTGACTGTAATATTATGACTCTTGTAAATATTTTACTACTTTGCGTTCGAAATTAAAATTTAATAGCTGTCGAGGTAAGTCGCAAACTATTCAACCTAAATATTACTATTTACTGCGCTTACTTCAAAAAAAATTAATAAGAATTTTTTGGCAAAAAAACAATCTATTGCAATACCGCAAAAGGTGTAATCTTTTTTAAAAAATAAATTTCATTCTCCCCCTTCAATCAACTAGCTTAAACCATTTTGGTTATTTATTAGCAATAGCTATAAATTAATAGTGCTTATTAACTACTTATAATAAGTTGAATTTAGTATAACAAACGATTAGGTTTAATTTTCAAATTCAACATTAATTAAGCGAATGATGTAATTTTTTGGGCAAGATTTCTAAATTTTGAAAATGATTTTTTTGCTAATAATATCTAAAAAACAGTTGTTATTCTAAACTCAATTTAAGGTAATAAAGTATCCAAAAATAATAATTAAAGCAGCTATTGCATTTAATTATTTAGGATAAACAATACAACTATGAAAAAAAAATATTTAGCACTAATATACTGTTTCGTTATTTTTTTAGCTAGTGGTCAAAAAACACAAGAAAAATACCCTGCTAATAATTTTAAACATTTCTCTACTTTAGAGGGATTGTCGCAACGATCTGTAGTTGCCATTTTACAAGACGACGAGGGTTACTTATGGTTTGGAACACGCTATGGATTAAATAAGTTTGATGGCCATTCGTTTAAAAATTATTATTACCATTCAAACAATAATAATAGCTTATCTAATAGCAGAATTACTGCTCTAGCGAAAGATAACCAAAGTAACATCTGGGTTGGCACTAAAAATGGTCTCAATAAATATGATGCCGAAAAGGATAACTTCATAAGAATAAAAACCAACAAAGGAAATTATTTAAAAGGTGAAATTACAGATATCATTGTAGACCAAGAAACACTTTGGATCTCTACCGCCGAAGGTTTAATAAATTATAATATCGAATCTGGTTCGATACGCAAATACAACCATTTTAACAATTCTTCAACCAGCTTGAGTTCAAATTATACCCTCTCCCTATTAAAAGCTAAAGATGGAAAATTATGGATTTGTACTAATAAATCGATAGATATCTTTAATCCTAAAACAAAAAAAATTTCGCACCTAGAATACCCAAATAACCAATCGCCCATACAAATTCACAATGTAACAACTGATTTATTTCAAGATAATGAAAATAACATATGGCTTGGGTATTATGGTGGATTAGCAGTATTTGATGATGAAAAACAACGGTTTATAGACTATAAAAAACCAGACGGCACCAACTACATAGAAGGAAGCGTAAGAAGTATTCACCAGGATAAAAATAAAAATTTATGGATAGGTAGTTACGAAGGCTTATTTTTAATAGATAGCACTAGAGATAAAGTATATAATTACAAACACAACGTCTCTATTAAAAAAAGCATTAGTCAAAATTCTGTATACGCTATTATAAGCGATACCAGAGGAGATCTATGGGTAGGCACTTGGGCAGGAGGCGTTAACTATTTAGACAGAAGTACCACTATTTTTTCAAGTTTTCATGAAGGGTCTTCAAATTATAACATTAATTACAAAGTAGTTAGTACCATAATTGAAGGTGCAAAAAAAAATCTATGGATTGGCACTGAGGGTGGTGGCATCAATTTTTACGATAATGCTAAAAAAAAGTTTAGCTATTATACAACTACTTCTCCAGGTTTTGAAGGATTAAAAGACAATAATGTTAAAGCCATGCTCAAAGATTATAAAAATAATATATGGGTTGGTACGCATAGCAATGGATTAGCCTATATGAATTTAGAGGGAGAAAAACCAAAAATTAAAAATTTTGAGCCTAAAAACAATACCTTTTTAAGCAGTAAAAGAATTAGTGCTTTAGCCGAAGACAAGCAACATAATATATGGATAGGAACAAATAATGGCGGTTTAGACAAGCTAGATATTAAAAGCGAAGAAATTAGCCATATCCCAGATCACAACAATATATTAGGAAGTTTTATTTACACTATTATAAATTCTCATGACAATCATTTATTGGTAGGGGGAGAAAGAGGTCTTGGAAGAGTCGATTTAAACACTGGAAAAATATATAAAATTTCTTATTCCTCTAATACTAATAACCTTTCTCCATATGGAATAAGAAAAGTAATTAGCTTGTATTTAGAATCTGAAACTAGTTTATGGATTGGCACAGAAGGAGATGGCTTATTTAATTATAATTTTAAAACAAAAACTAGCAAACGATTTTCTATAAATGAAGGCTTGCCAGATGAAGTCATTTATGCCATTGTCCCAGACGATGCGCACAATTTATGGTTAAGCACCAATAAAGGGCTATCTAAATTAGATACCAATCACCATACTTTTCAAAATTTTAATTTATCAGATGGGCTTCAAGGCAATGAATTTAATTATGGTGCTTTTTTAAAAACATCGTATGGAGAACTCATATTTGGAGGGGTAAACGGTTATACAACGCTAGATCCTACTTCGGTAAAAACAGCCTCTTTTATTCCACCTCTGGTACTAAAGTCCTTCAAAACTAGAGATGGTGAGGTGACCCAATTTACAGAAAAATTAAATGAAATAAATTTATCTTACAGTCAAAATGACATCTCCTTTGAATATGTTGCCTTGAGCTATTCTCAAACAGATAAAAACAAATACAGCCATCGTTTAGAAGGTTACGATACTGAATGGAAACCATTAGGGAGTAACAAAACAGCCACTTATACAAATTTAAATCATGGCACCTATCAATTTAAAGCAAGAGTTGCTAATAGTCTTGGCGCTTGGACAGAAAGTAATACGATACTAAAAATAAATATTGCCCCGCCCATATGGAAAACATGGTGGGCCTATTTAAGTTATCTATTTTTATTATCTGGATTATTTTTTCTAATTAGAAAATACAGTATGGAGCGAATTCATGAAAAAGCCATACTAAAACAAGAGCGAAAAGACAGAGAGCGCATCGAAGAAGTTAATCGTTTAAGACTGCAATTATTTACAAATATTTCTCATGATTTTAGAACACCACTTACATTAATTATTGGTCCCTTAAAAAAATTAATTGATGAAAACAAAGGAGGAGAGTACATTAAAAGCAAATTAGAGGGCATGTATAAAAACACAAGTATTTTACTCCAATTAATTAATCAGCTTTTAGATTATCGAAAAATTGAAGATGGGAAATTAAAATTACTAACAGGAAACTATAATATTATCCCTTTCATTAGAGATATAAAACATTTATTTGATGAATTGGCCGAGGAAAAAAATATTACTTTTCAGTTTATCTCAAAATTTTCTGACATTAATGTGTGGTTTGATAAAATTGAAATAAAAAAAGTAATTATAAACCTTTTATCGAATGCTTTTAAACATACACATAGAGGTGGCACGATTAACATTGAAGTGCTAAAGAGAAAGGATGGAGCTAAAACTGCCGAAGAGTTGCTCATTATGGTATCAGATAGTGGTAAAGGAATTCCTAAAGAAGATGTGAAATTTATTTTTGATCGTTATTTCCAGTTAAATCAAAAAAGCGAATTAAAATTAGGTACAGGTGTAGGTTTAACACTTGCTAAAGATATTGTCGAATTGCACAATGGTAAAATTGATGTTAAAAGTACCGAAAATCAAGGAACTACCTTTTCTATAATGTTACCACTAGGAAACAAACATCTTAAACCAAGTGAAATGATCTCAAATACCAGTGCCAATAACAATACTGAAAAAATCGAATCTGTTAGTTATAGTAACCTGTTAACCAATTCTATAAACAGCACGCGAACGCCTGTAAAAACCATTGAAAATGAAATTACTATTAACCCTAATTTAAATACGCTTTTATTAGTTGAAGACAACATAGAAGTACGCGCTTTTATAGCAAGTTTATTCAATAAAAAATATAATGTGTTAGAAGCAGAAAATGGTGCAGAAGGATTAAAACTAGCAAAAAATTATGTTATAGACCTAATTATTAGCGACTTGATGATGCCAGAAATGGATGGTGTTGAATTTTGTAAAACAATAAAAACCAATGTTAATACCAACCACATTCCGGTTGTGATGCTTTCAGCAAAAACATCTCAAAAAGTACAAAAAGAAGGTTACGATATAGGAGCAAATTTATACATCACCAAACCTTTTGATGCTAGCGTATTGGTACTACAAATCGAAAATTTATTAAAGTCTAGACAAAAACTCATCGAAAAATTTAAAAAAGAAATTATTCTTGAACCCAAAATAAATGAATCTGAATCGCCTGAATTAATTTTTCTTAATAAAGTCGTTAGCATTATCGAAGAAAATATTTCAAATTCAGAATTTATGGCCTCTACTTTGGTTGATAAAATGAGTATGAGTCAATCTGTACTTTATCGAAAATTAAAATCAATTACAGGACAATCGATTACAGAATTTGTTAGGATGATTAAATTAAAAAAAGCAGCCCAACTTTTAGAGCAGGACAATTTAAATATTTCTGGCGTCGCCTATGAAACTGGATTTAATGACTTGAAATATTTTAGAAATTGCTTTAAAAAAACATATGGCGAAACACCATCTCAATATCGAAAAACGAAACGAAAACAAATTATTTTACAATAAATTAATATTATTTTTAAGAAAAAATTAAAAAATAGCCATTTAGCTTAGAATGATATATCCCCTTAATAAAACCAGATTAACCCCTCAAATTAGTGTACTAAATTTGAAATTGCAGAAACATAAATTTTTAAAATTCTGTGATTTACAAAGGTTATTTAAAACAACGTGAAAAAGGCATCAAAACGATAAGCTTTTATTCCCTTTTTGGTTTTATATGGTGTACAATAGTAGCATTAGGTTTCCAGTCTTGTAAAGGAAAACCAACCAATCAAGTTAAGAGTTCTGTTTCTTACACTTCTACAGCTATTAACCCAGACAAGCTTTTAAATAAAGCGACCAATCAACTCACAAAACAATTAACTTTTGCTATTGAAAATGAAAGAATACCCAGGACAATTAATGCCAAAGGCGAGATACATTGGACCGGTGAAGTTTTTGATTGGACTGAAGGTTTCTTTATAGGTAGTTTATGGTATTTATATGAATACACCAACGATTCGAAGTGGAAAAACGGTGCCGAAAATCTTCAAACAAAATTTAATAGCCACAAACTTTTAACTAATAATCACGACTTAGGGTTTGTATTTAACACCTCTTATGGTAATGCCTATAAGGTAACCAAAAACGACAATTATATGCAAGTAATGCTTACAGCTGCCAATTCTTTAATTACGCGATTTAATCCTAAAGTAGGCTGTATTAAAAGTTGGGATGTAGATACTGGTTGGCAATCTCAAAGAGACTGGAAATTTCCTGTTATTATTGATAATATGATGAATTTAGAATTGCTTTTTAAAGCAAGTATGTTATCAAACGATCCAAAATATAGAGAAATTGCAATTACACACGCTAATACGACTCAAAAAAATCATTTTCGAGAGAATTACAGTACTTACCATGTTATAGATTATGATCCAATTACTGGTGAAATTAGGAAAAAAGAAACTGCGCAAGGGTATTCAAATGAAAGTGATTGGGCAAGAGGGCAAGCATGGGGCTTATACGGTTATACGGTTGCGTATCGTTACACTAAAGATAAACGCTACTTAGACCAAGCAAAAAAAATAGCCGATTTTATATTATCAGAAACAGTAAAAAAAAATAGCTGCATCCCTTATTGGGATTACGATGCTCCAAAAATTCCAGACGAACCCAGAGATGCATCAGCCGCTAGTATAACTGTTTCTGCTTTAATTGAATTAGATACCTATACTTCAAACTCTTACTTAGCGAGTATAAATAAAATATTAACTGACTTGTCTTCAAATAAATACACTTCAAAAATAGGTGAGAATAATTATTTTATTCTAAAACACAGCGTGGGTAGTATTCCTCACAATAATGAGATAGATGTGCCTTTAAATTATAGTGATTATTACTATATAGAAGCATTAATGCGTTACAAATCCAAATACCTTATAAGTAGTTAAATAAAATGGGATTGAGAACATTTATTTTATCTGTTATCTTATCGGTTTTTCATTGTAACGCTCAAAAAAATGTTAGCGTATGGAAGAACTATATTACCGCAAAAAAGCAGAATACAGAACCTATTCTTCCAGATTTCTCTTACGCAGGCTATTCGTATTCTAATGAAGCAATACCTCGAGTAGATTATAAAATTTTTGATATTACTAAATATGGTGCCATACCAAACGATTCCATTTCAGATAAACGCGCCATAAAAAAAGCAATTGCGGCAGCAAGTGAAAATGGGGAAGGCATCATTTATTTTCCGTTAGGAATATATTTCATAAATACCAAAGACGATGATCTTAACCCGTTAAAAATTCATTCATCGAAATTGGTTTTTAGAGGCGAAAAAAAGGAAAACAGCTCTTCCACTCTTTTTTTTGTTAGAGACTTACCGCCAGAAAACCCAGAAAAAATATGGACCTCTCCATACGCCATTATTACTAATACGAAATTAAAAAGTGAGTTTCTTGCTAAAATAACTGAGAATGCAAAAAGAGAAACATTTTCAGTTAAAGTAGACAATCCAAAGAATATAAAAGTTGGAGACTGGGTTATTCTTAAAATGGAAAGCAATAACCACGCTTTGATAGATTATGATTTAGCACCGCTAAAACCACACTCCTCTTGGGAAACAATTTTAAATAAAGGGGTTAAAATAAACGAAAAGCATAAAGTAAAAACAATTAAAAATAACACCATAACTTTCGAAGAACCCATACATTATGATGTTAATAAGACATATAAATGGACACTCTCTAGTTTTCCTCACTTGCATCATGTTGGTTTTGAAAATTTAAGTTTTAAAGGCAATTGGACAAAAGAATTTAAGCACCATAGGTCTGCTCAAGACGACGGTGGATGGAGCATTTTAAAACTCGCTGATGTTGTAAACTCATGGATTAAAGATTGTGTTTTCGAAAATATTAACAGAGCTGTATCTATTTCTAATGCGGCATCTAGCACAGCACTTAACATCACTATTAAAGGTAATATTGGTCATAATTCAATAAGTGTAGGCGGTGGTTCAACTGGAGTACTTTTAGCAAAAATTAAAGACCTTACGGGTATGCACCATGCCGCTGGTGTTGGAGGAGGGAGTACAACAGGTACCGTAATATGGAGAAGTTCTTATCCCGAACATAGTGCTTTTGAAAGCCATGCTTCTCAACCTAGATGTACTCTTTTTGATAATGTTGAAGGGGGCTTTTTTGCGGGAAGAGCTGGTGGAGCACGTAAAAATTTACCTAATCATGGAAGGTATCTCGTACTTTGGAATTTTAAAGAAACAGATGAGGCAGAACCCAATTTTAGATTTGTTGCCAGAGATACGTGGTACTGGAAAATAGTCCCTCCCATTATTGTAGGGTTTCATGGATCTGGAACCACCTTTAAAGAAGATGAAGTTCAAATATTAGAGAGCTTAGGTACTCCTGTAAAACCAGAATCGCTATTTGAAGCACAACTTAAATTAAGATTAGGAAAACTTCCTAACTGGATCGTTAATGAAAAACTAAACATTAATTAGGCTATTAAATCTTAAGTATGAAACTACTGTTTTTAACTTTTACTTTGGTTTTTTTTGGTTGCAAAACCGATGACAAGAAAACATTTAAACTTGCTCATGGTCTTGACACCAATCACCCTGTACATAAAGCCATGCTCAAAATGACAGAGGATTTAGATAGCTTATCTGGTGGCCGAATTAAAGTAGACATATACCCAAATCAACAACTAGGTTCTGAAAGGGAATGCTTAGAACTTTTACAATTAGGAGCTTTAGATATGACAAAAGTATCTGTAGGTGTTATGGAAAATTTTGCTCCAAAAATGAAAGTATTAGGACTCCCTTATTTGTTTAGAAACAAAAAACATACTTTTAAGGTTTTAGACAGCCAAATTGGTCAAAACCTATTAGATGAAGGAGAACAATTTTTACTAAAAGGGCTTTGTTATTATGATGCAGGTAGCCGTAGTTTTTACACCAAAGACATTCCTATTAGAAAGCCTGAGGATCTCGAAGGGTTAAAAATAAGGGTTATGGAAAGCGCTACAGCAATTGAGATGGTAAAAAAATTTGGAGGGTCCCCTACTCCAATATCTTCAGGAGAACTGTATACCGCTTTACAACAAGGTGTGGTTGATGGTGCAGAAAATAACCCTCCTGTATTTTACTTATCAGGACAGTATGAAGTTTGTAAATACTTTTCGCTTGATGAACACACCGTTATACCCGATGTTTTAGTTGCCGGAACCCAATTTTGGAAAAAATTAACTAACCAAGAACAATTATGGTTAAAAAAAGCGGTATTAAACTCCGTTAAATACCAAAGGGATTTGTGGGCTAATTCAGAAAAAAAAGCGCTTGAATCAATTAAAAAGTCGGGAGTAGAAATCATTCAAATAGAGAAATCTAGCTTTTCGAAAAAAACAAATGGAATGTATGAAAATTACAAAAATACAGATGAAGAGATTTATAAATTAATTGAAAAAATTAAAGAAATAAATTAAATGGGGTTAAGGCAAAAAATAAATAAAATATTAAGTAGGGTGCTAATATTGCTATTAAGCACAATGGTTATTAATGTATTATGGCAAATTGCCAGTCGTTTTATACTAAACAATCCAAGTTCTTTTACAGACGAATTGGCTAGATATTTAGCAATATGGTTAGGCATATTAGGTGCTGCTTACGTTTCTGGTCAAAATAATCATGTGGCTATTAATTTATTATTATTAAGATTAAACGGTTCGAATAGAAAAAAAATGCAACTTTTTATAAATATTATAATTATACTATTTTGCTTAGGAGCACTTGTTATTGGAGGTTCTAGATTGGTTTACTTAACCGCTATTCTAAAACAGTATTCTCCTGCCTTAAAAGTTCCTCTAGCATTTGTTTATAGTGTATTACCTATAAGTGGCATTTTGGTTATTTATTATAAAATATCTGATTTAGTTAAACCAACGTGAGTTCGACCTAAGGATTTAGAACGAAAAAGCCGTCAAATTGAGTGATTTTTCAAAGTGAAACGAAGAAAAATGGTATCGAAATTAGGCTTTTGATTGAAAATTCACTGACCTTCGATATAATTTTCTACCGAAAATCACTCTGACTGAAGTAAATGTTATTACATCATAGAAATCACGTTAATTTAGTAATACCTATTACATTTAAAGCTTTAAATTTATTTGTGACATTATAACGATCTTGTAGTGCCACTAAAAGCTTACACAATTACTAATTTAAACACCTTAATAACCAAGATTCAATTCATAAATACCGAAAAAAACCCGAATTAAGGCCTCTCTAAATATTAAAAAATTCTTAATATAAAACCAATAATCGACCTTAAATTACATAATCATTAAACAAATAATGTTTTTAGTATACATAATTCAATATTTAACAATTTCATCGATTTGCATATCTTTTAAATATTGCGTAATTTTGTCTCAAACCTTAAACTAACATATGCAAACTAATTCTGGCTTGAGTAAAGAACTGTCTTTTGAAGATTTTAAAACTGAGGTGATAAATGATTACAAAATTGCTGTTACTAGTCGGGAGTGTAGTTTGTTAGGTCGCCGTGAAGTTTTAACTGGCAAAGCAAAATTTGGAATTTTTGGTGACGGAAAAGAAATCCCACAATTGGCCATGGCTAAAGCTTTTTTAAATGGTGATTTCCGCTCTGGATATTACCGGGATCAAACCTTTATGATGGCTATTGGTCAACTTTCAATTCGGCAATTTTTTTCGGGGTTGTATGCAAATACTGATTTAGCTGAAGAACCAATGTCGGCAGGGCGTCAAATGGGAGGGCATTTTGCAACTCACAGTTTAGATGAAAACGGCGATTGGAAAGATTTAACCAAACAAAAAAATTCTAGCGCAGACGTCTCGCCTACCGCTTCACAAATGCCTCGGTTATTGGGTTTAGCTTATGCTTCAAAAATATTTAGAAATGTAAAAGGTATAAATACTACTAACTTCTCTGAAAAAGGAAACGAAGTAGCATGGGGAACCATAGGAAATGCGAGTACTAGTGAGGGTATGTTTTTTGAAACCATAAATGCAGCAGGTGTTTTACAAGTGCCTATGGTAATTAGCATTTGGGATGACGAATATGGCATCTCTGTGCATGCAAAGTATCAAACCACTAAAGAAAATATCTCCGAGATACTCAAAGGATTTCAAAGAGACGAACATGGAAAAGGATACGAAATATTAAGAGTTAAAGGTTGGGATTATGTGGCTTTGATGGAAACCTATCAAGAAGCTGGTAAAATAGCAAGAGAGGAGCATGTTCCTGTTTTAATCCATGTAAGAGAGTTAACACAACCGCAAGGGCATTCTACTTCTGGATCTCATGAACGTTATAAAGATTCTAATCGCTTAAATTGGGAAATAGAACACGATTGCAATGTAAAAATGCGAGAATGGATGATTGCAAGTAGCATTGCTACAGAAGAGGAACTTGATGCGATAGATAAGGAAATAAAAAAAGCGGTACGTCTTGGAAAAAAAGAAGCCTGGTTGGCTTATCAAAATCCTATAAAAGAAGAGCTTAAAAGTGCTACAGGTGTATTAAACGATTTAGCGAATTCAAGCTCAAATAAAGTGTTTATAGAAAAGATAGTGAATGAGCTTCTTTCTATAGATGAACCCATAAGAAAAGACATTATCTCTGCCTGTAGAAAAGCGATTCGCTATGTTATTAATGAGAACACTGCCGCTAAAGATAAGGCAATGGCCTTTATTGAAAATTATTTTGAAAAGGTACAACCAATGTACAGCTCTCATCTGTATAGTGAAACTGCTTTAGCAGCATTAAATGTTGAAGAAATTAAACCCGTATTTAATGAAGACAGTAAATTAGTTGATGCCCGATTAATACTAAGAGATAATTTTGATGCTATTTTCAAAAACTATCCGCAAGCTATCGTTTTTGGTGAAGATACTGGTGCTATTGGAGATGTTAATCAAGGTTTAGAAGGCTTACAAGAAAAATATGGAGCACTAAGAGTTACAGATACTGGAATACGTGAGGCAACGATTATAGGGCAAGGTATTGGAATGGCAATGAGAGGCTTAAGACCAATTGCTGAAATACAATATTTAGATTACATCATGTATGCGCTTCAAATAATAAGTGACGATTTAGCCACTTTACATTACAGATCTAAAGGAAGGCAAAAAGCACCTTTAATTATTCGTACACGTGGCCATAGATTAGAAGGCATATGGCATTCTGGTTCTCAAATGGGTGGCGTTTTAAACCTTACTCGTGGCATATACGTTTTAGTCCCTAGAAATATGACAAAAGCTGCAGGTTTTTATAATACCCTCCTACAAAGTGATGTTCCTGCTTTAGTTGTAGAATGCTTAAATGGTTATCGATTAAAAGAAAAAATGCCAACTAATATTGGTGAATTTAAAACCCCAATAGGTGTTGTTGAAACACTTAAAAAAGGAAGTGATATTACTCTAGTGTCTTATGGTTCCACATTGCGTATTGTAGAACAAGCAGTAAAAGAATTAGCTGAAGTTGGTATTGATGCTGAAATTATTGATATCCAGTCGTTATTACCTTTCGATTTAAATCATGATATTTCAAAAAGTATCGCTAAAACAAATCGTTTAATGGTTATCGATGAAGATGTGCCTGGTGGCGCTTCAGCATATATTTTAAATGAAATCTTAAATACTCAAAATACCTACCAATACCTGGACAGTGCGCCTAAAACTTTAACTGCTAAGCCCCATAGACCAGCATATGGTTCAGATGGCGATTATTTTTCCAAACCTTCAAGCGAAGATGTTTTTGAGGCGGTATATGACGTCATGCATGAAACTAATCCTACCAACTTTCCGAAATTAAGATAATAACATTACTAAGGCACAATAATTTATACCTCAAGATTAAAATTTCGATCACTATTAGTCATAAAAAATCATATCTTTAAATCAAAGATTAATACATGTTAACTAAAAGTGATAAAACAAAACTTAGAGATACTATTTTCAGACACTTAGATGGTATAGCTACTGCAACTACTGCATATACGTTACATAAAAAAGGGTTACTTAACTATTTATTAAATCACAAAAAGGTCACCTTAAACGAACTTACAAAAGCGTTTAATGCCAATGAAGGTTATTTAAATGTTGCCTTAAGAATTTTATGTTCCCAAGGTTGGCTAGTGCAGCATATAAATGCAAAAAACAATAGCATTACTTTTAAAACTAACGCTAATAGCGAATTGGCCTTTGGTTTATGCCATTTATACGAAGAAGCGGTTAATTTACTAAAACATGCCGTTACTTTTCCTAAACAGCGAATAAAAAGCGATGCTTTTATGGCGCTTGAGCGTATTTTTAAAAAGTACGAAAGTAATTTTGGCTTATCGCACATAGAAAAAGACACTATTCAATATCAAATATTGAAACATATTGAGGGTGCAATAGTTGGACCTATAGCTGTTCTATTGGGTGTAAATGGTCTTTTTCATAAGTATTTTATGGAAGCTTCATTTACTGCTGAGGAATATCATGAAAACCCTGAGCGTTTTAAAAAAATATTAGATTTCTTTTCTTATTTAGGGTGGTTTAAAAATAAAAATAATACATACCAATTTACAGATAAAGGACTGTTTTTTGCAAAACGTGCTTCTGCCTATGGGGTTACAGTATCCTATTTACCAACATTCGTTCAATTAAATGAATTACTTTTTGGTAATCCTTTAATTTTAAAATCTGAAGCCTCCGAAGAAGAAAAACATGTTAATCGCGAGATGAATGTTTGGGGAAGTGGTGGTGCGCATTCTACTTATTTTAAAGTGATAGACCAAGTTATTATTAATTTATTTAATAAACCTTTAGACGAACAACCTAAAGGCATCTTAGATATGGGCTGTGGTAACGGTGCTTTTCTGCAACATATATTCGATGTCATAGAATATCAAACATTACGAGGAAAACATTTAGAAGAGCACCCGTTATTGCTAGTGGGTGCCGATTTTAATCAAGCTGCTTTAAAAGTAACTAGAGCCAATTTAATAAAAGCTAATATTTGGGCAAAAGTAATTTGGGGAGATATTGGTAGGCCAGACTTATTAGCAAAAGATTTAAAAGAGGATTATAATATAGAGCTAAAAGACCTTTTAAACGTTCGTACATTTTTAGACCATAATCGCATCTATGAAGCACCAAAAATAGTAAGTCATCGAGAAAGTGCCTCAACGGGTGCTTACGCAAGATTTGGAAAAAGACTAAGCAACAATAATATTGAAGATTCACTATTAGAGCATTTAAAAAAATGGAAACCCTATGTAGAAAAATTTGGCTTGCTAATTATTGAATTGCATACTATAAATCCAGAGCTTACCGCTAAAAATATTGGTAAAACTGCAGCAACTGCTTATGATGCCACGCACGGCTATAGCGACCAGTACATCCTAGAAATTGAAGTATTCAATAAAGTCGCTAAAGAAGCTGGTTTAGAACCAGATAAAAACTATTTTTCAAAATTCCCCAATAGTGAGTTAGCGACTGTTAGTGTTAATTTATTAAAGGGTTAAACTACTTATTTTATATACGTAAGCACATGGAAAGCATAGAATTAACACCACGAGATTGGTTAGCAATAGAAAGAACTAAGCTCGCAAACGAACGCACCTTTTTAGCGTATTTTAGAACCTTTATTGTTTTTTTAGGATCTGGAATTACCATTCTTAAATTAGAATTTTTAACCGAGCTTAAAACCTTCGGACTTTTACTAAGCATAATTTCGCCTATTATACTACTTATCGGGATTATTAGATTAATTAGTGTTAAAAAAAAGATTAGAAGTCATTACGACGTAAAAGTATTCAATGAATAAAACTTTAGTTTAAATTAATGAGATTTTTGTCTTAGCGTTGTTAAAAACATATGCCCTTATAAAACATGAAAGCAGTATCTGTAGTTACCATAAGAAAAGAGTTACAAAGAAAATCTAGCGAGGAACTTGCCGAACTTTGCCTTCGTTTATCTCGATTTAAAAAAGAGAATAAAGAACTTATTACTTATCTCCTATTTGAAGCCGACAGTGAGGAAGGCTATATTGAAACTGTAAAGCAAGAAATAAACGAGCAATTTGAAATGATTAATACCGATAGCTTTTTCTACATTAAAAAAAGCGTTCGAAAAATTCTTAGAAATACAAAAAAATACATTCGCTATTCGCTTAATAAAGAAACTGAAGTAGAACTCCTTCTCTATTTTTGTAAAAAACTTAAAGCAATGACGCCGTCTATTTACAGAAACAATACCTTGTTAAACCTCTATCATCGCAATATCGAAGCCATTACAAAAAAGGCATTAAACTTACATGAAGACTTACAGTACGATATTAATTTAGAAATAGAAGAATTAAACAACTCGCCCATTATTTGAGAACTTATCATTAGTACCGTTTTGAAACAAATTCAAAATGACGAGAAATTGACTATTATTACTCATAGTAACACTACGATATTAAATATAATCGCTTAACTTTATGGGCCTCTTGACGTTTTCTATTATACCACAAGTAAATTTATAATGTCAAGGTCTATATGAAAATTAAAAACACTAAAATTAAATTAAAAAATGAGCACAATTAGATTAGGTGATGAAGCACCAAACTTTACGGCAGAATCCACAGAGGGAAAAATTGATTTTCATAACTGGTTAGGAGACAGTTGGGGAATATTATTTTCTCACCCAGCAGACTACACGCCTGTTTGTACCACAGAATTAGGCACCGTTGCGAAATACAAAGCGAAATTTGACCAAAGAAATGTTAAAGTTGTTGCCTTAAGTGTCGATGGGCTCCAGTCGCATGAAGGTTGGATAAATGATATTAATGAAACCCAAAATACAGTGGTTAACTTTCCAATTATTGCCGATGAGGACAGAAAAATAGCCACGCTTTATGACATGATACATCCAAATGCAGATAGTAAGCTTACCGTGAGATCGGTTTTCGTTATTGGACCAGATAAAAAAATAAAATTAACGATTACTTATCCTGCGGCTACTGGTAGAAATTTTGATGAATTATTAAGGGTTATTGATTCACTGCAATTAACCGCATACCATAAAGTTGCCACGCCTGCCAATTGGAATAATGGCGATGACTGTGTTATTGTTCCTTCTGTTACCAATGAAGAAATACCACGTTTATTTCCTAAAGGGTACAAAGAAATAAAATCCTATTTAAGAATGACTTCGCAACCAAACCTGAACTAAAATATCATTGGTAGGAAAAATACAAGGGGGCTTCTATGGCCTCCTTTTATTGAATGATTAATTTTCTCAATCTGTTTTTGCGCTTTGGAAAATCTGAAGCATTTATTATAGCTCATTTATAAAATTTTCTAAAAGTTGCCCCTTAGGAACTTTTATCTTTTTCCTTATTCTGTAGCGATAGTTATCTACACTAGCAACACTTATGTTAAGTTGGTTTGCAATTTGTTTGGAACCTTGCCGAAGCTTAACCCTTGTTAGAATTTTTCTTTCTTTATCTGTAAGATTAGGGTATTTTTCATTAATCTTTAGTTCAAACTCGTTATTCTTTTTATTAACCTCGGCATATAACTGGACTTTTTCTTCATTTTGCTCAATATCATCTGAGATATACTTAATGGCATCTGTTAGTATGTGTTTCGAATTGCTGTTAAGCGGTTTAACGCGTTTAAGCTCAGATTTAAGGTTTTTTAGTAAATTATTTTTCTCATTAATTTGAAGCGCAAAATCTGTAACACTTTTATTCTTAAAGGCAATCTCTTTATCTAAAGCCTCTTTTTTCGCTAGTAATAATTCTTCTCGCATTTGAATCGCCATTTTTTCAATTTTCGCTTGCTTTTTTTGTTTACGAGCAATAATTACAATGAACATCAAAATCAGTAAAAAAATTCCAATACTAAAATAGCTTTTAATTTTTATTTGTTTTTTATCTAGTTCAGAGAGCTGTAATGCTATTTTCTCTTTTTCTAATTTAGAAGCCGCTTCTCTATATTTATAGGCAACTTCTAAAAGCTCTAATTTAGAAGCTTTTACAGCTGCCTCATTATTTTTTTTACTAATAATGTACTTATTATAATAGCGTTCACAAAACTTCATATTGCCACTTTCATTATAAAAATTAAAGAGTGTACTATAGGCATTTTCTGTTAGGTCTGGAGAATTTTTACTTTTAGCATGATTTAGGTTGTCTTCTAAAAATTTTAGCGCTAAATCGGGTTGGTTATTTTGCTTATAAAAATTAGATTTTAAGCGTAAAGATTTTGATTTAATACTAACATAATCATACGCTTTACCTAAATTAAGTGAAGAATCGGCATACTTCAATGCTATTGGATCATTATGATATTTTAAATAATGGTATGCTAATTCATTATAAATGGTCATCTTTAACGACACAGCCACATTGGCATTTTCTTCTTTTGATTGTTTTAAGGCTTTTTTAAAGTAATTTAGAGCAATTTCTTGATTTGTATTACTACTAGCCCGGCCCAAATTCATTAATGCTATAGTAATACGATCTGGGTCCTTTAATTGAGTTACTATTTCTAAAGCTTTTTTAAGATAACGTATTCCTTCATTAGACCCAATATGGCGTTCATGGTATATATTTCCCAATTGTAAATAACAATCGGCCAGTATGCTATCAATAAGTACATTTTCATCTTTTTTATACAATCCTAAGGCGCTTTCTATACTATTAATTGCTTGGTCATTATCATTCATTTCTTGATAAGTCATAGACAAAAACACATAATTGTACATAAAATCGGCTCTTACCTTTTCTATATTTTTTATTTTTTTAAAAATTTGATTTGCAATTAATGCACTCTCTAACGAATTAGAACTTTTACTAGAGTTCGCATATAGATAAGATAAGACCACTCTTACATCTGCCAATATAGGATAATAATCGTCTTTATCTTCCTTATGCTTTAACAGGTTTTCTATTTCTAACCCGTAGTTCTCAGCAACATCTATTTTTTGAGAATGGTAATTAAAATCTAGTAATTCTTTAAGAGTTAATACGATGTTTAAGGTGTCTGCTTCTGCAGTTGTTAAGCTTAATAGGTCTTGGTATATGGCATTAACGTCTTTATAAACACCTATTGGTAATAAAGAATCTTTTTTGGCCTGTAAAGTAGCTAGACGTTCTTTATAAATAAAGTTATCTTTAAGCTTTTCTTCTATTTTTTTTGTTTTATTAAGTTCGCCTTTAGGAGCTTGACTAAAAGTCTTTATACCTAAAATTAAAAAAAGTGTTGCTATTAATAATGTTCTATTCATTTATTGTTTTTGCTGAACTATTTTAAGCGTAAGAACGCTCAAAAATCATTAACTAAGATATAAATAATACTTTTCTCAACCTCTTAAAAAATACTAATATCAAGTATTTTAACGTATTGAGGGGTTAATTTGAGGACTGAAAAATCACAGTTCGCTTACATGGTTTTCTAGAGATATTCCGTTAGGTACTTTTAGCGCTTATAGTATTGATTCTATGGCAAACGGCTTCTTACAATGAAACATAAACTTCTATCATACAAGCCCGTAACTAAAATTTATCAACACGCTTTAAAACTAGCGCCATAGAAAATTACAACCTACCTTAAAATTCGAACTAACAACTCTTTTAGTAAATCTCCTTGCGGAACAGCTGTAGAGTTTACGCCTTTACTTTTAAGATCGAATGTTCTTAAATCTCCAATTATTTGGCTTACTTTTCGCATCGGAAAATGACGAATAGCGTCTAAATATTCATTAACAAAATAAGGATTCACTCGCAATACAGAAGCCACATTTCGAGGTGATTTATCATTCAACCCGTGTAATTGTAATAATTGAGAAAAAAAGTTAAAGAGTAAAGACACCGTAACAACCATAGGGTTATCTTTTGGATTTTCAGCAAAATGATTTGCTATTTTAAATACTTTAGAATCGTTACGAGCGCCAATAGCTTTTCGCAATTCAAAATTATTGTAATCTTTGCTAATGCCTATGTTTTCTTCTATAACATCTGGTGTAATTTCAGAATTTTTAGGTAATATTATTTGAAGTTTCTCTAATTCATTATTAATTTTATTGAGGTCGGTTCCAAGAAACTCGACCAACATTTGAGACGCTTTGGGTGTTATTTGATATCCTTTTGGTGTTAATACACGACGAATCCAATCGGGAACTTGATTATCGTATAACTTTTTACTTTCGTAAACAACACCTATTTTGTTAATTGCTTTGTATAAGGCTTTACGTTTATCAATTTTTTTGTATTTGTAATTTACAACAAGTAGTGTTGTAGGTTGTGGGTTTTCTATATAGCTTGTGAGTTTTTCTATAGTACGCGATAAATCTTGCGCTTCTTTTATAATAACAACTTGTCTTTCAGCCATCATAGGAAAACGCTTTGCATGACTAATTACCTCTTCAACAGTAACATCTCTTCCATACAACACCATTTGGTTAAAGCCTTTTTCATCTTCTGCTAAAACATTGGATTCTATATAATCTGATATTTTATCAATATAATAGGGTTCATCTCCCATTAGAAAATAAATGGGCTTAAGGTTTTTGTTTTTTATATTGGTAATTAACTGTTTAATGTCGTTCAAAACTAAAAAATCTAAATTTTACGTTTTAAAAAAGCCAAATTTCATCTTATGCGATTTGGTTTTTGCTTATTGAACTATACCTTTGAAAAATAGATCGTATTTTTAATGACAGAGCTTAATTTCCCTCAGTTTTCATTCCGACTCAAAAATAGCGAAAATAAAGTTTCTATTTTTGATTGTATTCGCAAAAAATTTGTAATTCTGCAGCCTGAAGAATGGGTACGCCAACATTGCGTGCATTACTTAATTAATGAGAAAAAATATCCCATATCGCATGTAAATGTTGAAAAAGAACTAAAAATTAATGGTTTAAAAAAACGATATGATATTGTTGTTTTTAATTCGGACGGCAGTATTCACTTAATTGTAGAGTGCAAAGCACCAAGAATAAAAATAAATCAAAGTACTTTCGATCAAATTGCACAATATAATTTAGCCCTTGAAGCTACTTTTTTAATGGTTACTAATGGATTAAATCACTATTATTGTCAAATGGATTTCAAGGCAGAAAAATATCTTTTTTTACAAAACATTCCTGATTACAATGAACAATGAACAATTTGCAATGAACAATTGACAATGAACAATTTGCAATGAACAATTTGCAATGAACAATTTGCAATGAACAATTGACAATGAACAATTAAAAACTAACAATAATCTTAAACATTGAGCGAAAAAATAGCCATTGTCATATTAAATTGGAACGGTAAGCAATTGTTAGAACAATTTCTACCTTCAGTAATAACCCATTCGCAAAAGGCATCCATTTACCTCGCCGATAATGCGTCTGAAGACGATTCAATTGCTTTTGTAAAAACCGCTTACCCTTCAATAAAAATTATACAAAACAAAAAAAATGGTGGCTATGCTAAAGGCTATAATGAGGCACTGAAGCATGTTAATGAAGACTTACTATGCTTATTAAATAGTGATATAGAGGTGACTAAAAATTGGTTATCCCCTATTCTTTCTGTATTTAATACTGAAGATAATACCGCTATAATTCAACCAAAAATTTTAGATTACAAGGATAAAAGCAAATTCGAGTATGCAGGAGCTGCTGGTGGCTTTATAGATAAATATGGATACCCCTACTGTCGTGGGCGAGTTTTTAATACTATTGAAACAGATACAGGACAGTACAATGATATCTCCAAAATATTTTGGGCCTCTGGAGCTTGCTTTTTTATTCGTAAATCGGCCTTTGAAACCTTAGGTGGTTTTGATGAATCGTTTTTCGCCCATATGGAAGAAATCGATTTGTGTTGGCGTGCTTTTAATTTAAATTTTGATATTAAATATGTAGGCCACTCGACAATATATCATGTTGGCGGCGCGACTTTAAATACCAATAACCCAAAAAAAACCTATTTAAATTTTAGAAATAGTCTCTTTACCATTACCAAAAATGCGAAAGGGAATATTTTCTTAATTATTGTTTTTAGATTGCTATTAGATGGATTGGCTGCTTTTAAGTTTTTAATAGCATTTAAAATCATGCATTTTTTTGCTATATTTAGGGCACATTTAAGTTACTACACGCATTTAAGTCAATTACTTAAAAAAAGAAAGGCTTTAAATCAGTCCTCAAAATACTATTCTATTAAATCTATCGTTTGGTCATACTATGTAGATAGGAGAACACATTTTAAGCATTTATAAAAACGTTAATAAAAGTTTTGTTAAACACTATTTTAACGCCCATATATTTTATACATTTAGCCCTTAAAATTAAAATCTTATACAGATAATAATTATGAAGAAACTCGTATTATTTAGTGCCACTGCGCTATTACTTTTAAGTTCATGTGTTTCCAAAAAGGAATTCGCTGCGCTTGAATCGAAACAAAAACAAACAGAAGACTTATTAAACACCGCAACCGTTAAACTAAACAAATGTTTAGCAGACGAAGCAGCGATGTCTGCTCGCGCTAAAGAATTGCAAGAGCGATTGGCTGAAATGAGAAAATTGAATACCGAGCTAATTTCCAGCACAAAAGACATGACGATATTGACAACGAAAGGGGCTGAAAATTTAGAAAAATCGCTTGAAAGTTTAAAAGAAAAAGATTTAAGAATCTCTCGCTTGCAAGATGCATTAACTAAAAAAGACAGCGTTACTCTAGCTTTAGTAACTAGTTTAAAGAAAGAAGTAGGTTTAAACGATCCCGATATTGAAATTAATGTTGAAAAAAGTGTTGTTTTTATCTCCCTTTCCGATAAGTTATTATTTACTAGCGGTAGTTATAACATCACACCTAGAGCAAAAGAAATTCTTGGAAAAGTAGCGACTGTAATTAACAGCAAACCAAATTTTGAAGCCATGATTGAAGGGCACACAGATAATGTGCCTTACAAAAAAGGAGTTTTAATAGATAACTGGGATTTAAGTGTTAAACGTAGTACTGCTATTGTAAGAGCCTTACAACAATTAGGTGTAAATCCTGCTCAATTAATTGCTGCAGGTAGAGCCGATTATGTGCCTTTAGTAGATAATTCGACACCTCAAAACAGATCTATTAACAGACGTACCAAAATTTTAATCTTACCTAAAATTGATCAATTTTATGAAATGATTGAAACAGAAATGAAAACACTTTCTTCTGAAGGAGGAAACTAAATAATTTCTACAATACCATAACAGACTTTAAAGCTCAATTTTTTAATTGAGCTTTTTCTATTTAAATGCCTCGCCTTGTTTTTTTAGTAGTTATAAAGCTAATAAAGAACAATACTTATGGTAAGTGAAACTCCCTAACTATAGCTAAATCAATGATAAAATAACACCTATTTTCTTTTTCGTCAAATTCATAGTCAAATTTTAATTCTCAATTTAATTTTGAATCTTCAAATTCTTTTGAATTGATAGAATTATATAAAATATTACATTCAAATTAGCTATGTTTTATAGCAGTGTTGTAAACTCGCTATTTTACATGTCTAATTCCAAACCCCATATCTTCAATTTTATATAAATGATTATGGTCGTGCATTAATAAATGTCTTAGCATAATATATGGTGTGTAAGTTTTATATTCTGGATGAATAGCTAATTTATTCCAATCATTCGAATTAAACGCTTTTGCTAATTCAATTGTTCTTTGTCTAATTTCAAAAAAGTCATTTATGGTCTTTTCCAGATCTAATTTCATAAAAAAATCTTTGCCAAAATTATCTCCAGATAGCGGTTCAAACATTGGTTTTTCTTGTTGTTTAAAATTGTTAAGTCTTTTTTGAAACCCATAAATATCTCCAACTGCTATATGAGTTGCATGTTCATGAATTGACCACTTACCCTTAACAATTTCCTCCTTATAAAGTTTAGAATTAATTTCAGTAATCAATTCCTTCAATAACCTGGGCGTTTCACCTAAAGCGTTTAATATTGTTTCAATTTCTCTATTCATTTTCTCTAAAAAGTTACAACATTTATGTTAAATGATAGGACAATGTGTTTCGGACTGATAATAAGCTAAACACAACTATTTTAATTTATCTTTTTCATTATATAAAGCAAATCAAAAGATTTGGAGACACAGCAAACAAATACGAATTTCCCCTACAGACGTAAACCGCTCTATGTTATAAAGTTAGGTATCATATCACACTTCCTACGTGTATTGTTCTTCTAAAATCTATTTTTTACCTTTGTAATAGTATGGAAAATCTAGTTATTAATAAGGAAAAGTGTCAAAGAATAATAGGCTTTGAAAGATATCATGTAAGCGAATCGGGCAGAATATACAGGACTGATATTGATAAGAAACGAACTTGGAGAACAATAGGAAGAGAATATATAAATGAAAATAAGATTCATTTTATAGTTAGAAATGGTGAGCTTAAAGGTGCGTATGTGAGCTTAACTGATAATAAAGGTAAACTTCATAACGTCGCCGTATCTTCGTTAGTAGCAATTTCTTTTGGTATAATTTCTAAAAAACTAAATAAGAAGAAAAAAATTATTGCTTATAAAGATGGAAATAAAAGGAATCTCCACTATTCAAATTTAGAAGTTATAGATAGAGTTTATAGTAATAGTAAATTAACTCTAAAAGATGTAAAACATATCAAGAAACTTATTAAAAAAGAAATTCCTTTAAACAAAATAGCTAATTTATTTGGTGTTTCAGAAATGCAAATAAATAGAATCAAAACTGGTGAGAATTGGGGGAATGGTAGACTAAAAATACAGAAGCCAAAGGCCCCTTTTGAAATAAAAGATGGAAGAATAAGAAGATATATTTCAACTTTTGATGTAACTGAAACCATAACTAATCTAAGAAAAACTTTTAGTGTAAGACGCAACCCTGAAAACCCAATTGATAATACGATTGTTGGAATAGTTGAGGGCTACAAACTGTCTTTAAAGCATAAAAACATAACTAGAGCAAGGCAAATAGTTATAAAGTTAAACGAATATTTCTTTGATTATAAAACGAAAAAAAACACACTACCTAACACACTATAAGAAACATAGGGCGTTTAAGGGTTTTAACAAAGGTATGTTTTCCTGCTAGGTCGCCAGGTATAAAATTTGGCATTTACAAAAAATACAATATCCAACATTTTGTGTAAACAAAATTTCAGTGGTTTTCTTTTTTATAGTGGAATCCGTTTTTTAAATATAGTTGAGAACTGATTAAGTATCAATCCTCAATTATGCATTTGAGCTGAGCTTTTTTTAATTTCGCTGGGGCCTTATTCGTTTCTCTCAGAAAGCAACATAAGCACTCCATTTTAAGATCCATTCACATTACTACCAAGAGGAAAGACCAATAATTTCCCCGTTTGGCCCCTCGAAAAACGTGTATTTGTCGCGAACGTAGTGCTCATTTTCAAGCTCATACCCTTCTTCTTTCAACTTGTCCCCGATTGGACCAATGTCATTAACAGTTAGCATGAAGTGGTTGTGGTTAGTATTCCCGACTGGCGCTAGAGAGTGCATAAACTCTGGTGCCGGGACGGATAAACTAATCGTCAAGTCATTTGCCTTTATTTTCAATACAAGCATTCCTTCAAGACCTGGTCTATGAAGCACTTCGGCGTTAGACAATTTAAAACCGAGAATCTGACTATATAGCTTCAGGGTTTTCTCGAGTTCAAGCACATGGATGTTGATGTACCTTAACCCAGTAACCCTTGCCTTAGCTTCACTATTTTCATTTTTAATTGGCGAATCCGATCGCTGAGCGGAAACAGCTCCTGAACACATGAGTATGAACATCGTGATAATACAGCATCTCCATATGAGGGCA
>CALDCO010000056.1 GCA_937937185.1 uncultured Flavobacteriaceae bacterium | reverse complement strand
CTATTTAATGATAATCTTAGCAGTGTAGATTTGATTAAGCGTTTTTACGTTAAATAAATACACGCCCTTGGCAAAAAATGAAACATCTACTTTTTCATTATTACTGCTAAATTTGCCTTTGGCAATTATAGCCCCATGTATGGTTTTTATCTCATAATTTGCTTGAATAAAATCATGTTTAATATTAATAACTCCATTCGCAGGATTTGGAAATATCTCAAAAAGAGACGCCTCATCCAGGTGATTAACCGATAGGGACACAGGAGGAACTTTTCCTGAAATAAAATATTGCCCTAAAGAGCCATAATCAGAATAGCCAATTCCAGAAATGTCACCAAATCCCACACCATCGACTTCTAAATAATAGATGCCAGCCGTTACTGTTTTGCTTAGTTTGGTAGCATCAAACCCTTCGGGATCCGCATTTGCGATTTCTGTGCCTGAAGCATCAAGTAATCGGACCTTTACGTCTAGGTTTTGGGCAAAATTATATTTATTTGATGGTCTAATATTCAGATCTATTGTTCCAGAGCCTACTTCGAGTTTAAACAGATCAACATCTAGTGTTTTTCCTATAATACCAGAATTTTCAGCTTCTAGTACCTGTCCATTAACGCCTACAGATAAATTGGCACTATTTGTAATATCATTACCGTAATCATCATCCCTATATCCTACACCATTAGTAGCACCAGATACGATACTAAGATCGTCTTCTTGATTATTAGCGCCAAAATATTCTCCTCTGCTAAATTGAGAATAACCATCTGTAACGGTGCCCATAATTACGCGATAAAAACTATGCCCAGGATAATACGCGCCAGACGGATAGCCATCATGTCGTAAACCAAAAGTATGTCCTGCTTCATGCGATCCTACATTTGCCGCCTTAAGGGCCGATTGTACGGGACCACCCATTCGTACCCAACAAGGATCGCCGCTACCATTACTAAAAGATCCTAAAATGGCTACACCTGGATTGTTTGGATAACTACTATTAAACACAATCATTTGTCTGGAAAATCTATTTGCATTGTCATAGATGCTCCTAATCGTGGTAACATTTATATTAAAAGGCACATAGTCTTCAGCAATGATATAGAAAATCTCTTCTATTTCCTCATTGGTGAGTCCAGAAGCAGAGGCATCAACGGCTCCCCATGACCCTCCGTAAACATTTTCCCCATCAAAATCTAAATAAAGCACTCCTGGTGCACCTGGAAAGCTTTCCAATTCAGGCATTGTTCCTTTTTTAGAGTTAGATTGAAAAGGCGTATTATTTCTTTTTTGTGTATTTAAAACTTCAGATTTATCTTTTATAATACAAACTTGAGAATGGATGTTTACGGGTTTAATATAGACTTCTTTTCGTTTGTTAGTTTTAATAGAATAGGCTTCTTCAGTATCATATAACAATAGTTTTCCTTCAATACCATTATCATCCCCTTTAAAAAAGAAAGACGCATTTTGGAAACCCTCTACTTCTCCAAAAACATAATACACCCCTTTTTTACAAGAGTTAGATTGTATATTAATTGTGAATGACTTTTTATCAGTAATTTGTAAATCAAATTTTTGACTTTTATTTGATTTTAAATTGAGATTAGCATCAACAAAAGGGGCTACAACTTCCTTTAAATGTCCTAATTTATATGGGGTATTTATTTCTTGCGAATACATAGCAGATGCGCTAATAAATAAGGCTAAAAGTATTGATCTTGAGAATAATGTGAATGTCGTAGAATACATAATAATTAGAGAATGGAATTAATTAAATACAAATAATATTTTTAAAATCGTCTTTATGTATTACCATCCAGATTTTTAAATGGCAATAATAATGATGCTTTTTTTCTTAAACCATAGATTAAGAAAACTAGAGCATAGTAGTTGTTTTAGTGTTTTTTTATTCTGAAATAGAAATGAAAAAGGGCAGGTTATTATGTTCGTTTCAAAAAAAACACGGTCTAATGTAGCTTTTTTTTATTACATTATAATTAAAATAGGGTGTTTATTTATACTAGTATCCAGCTAAATAGCCCATTTAATTAAAAATGTTGTTTTCTCTTTATCCTAAATATTAAGCGTTTTGCTTCAGTAGGTCATATGGCCACAATTTTGCCAATTTCTATGTCAAAATGATTGTTAATACACTCTTACAATTTTCTTCTGTAAATAGTCACGATAGACCTGTTTAAACCACTTAAAAATATATTAATTAATTTATTAAAAAAAATAATTAATATGTACATTGCAGCATTCACCAAAAACTAATTTTAAAGATGAAAAAAACGATCTTACTCCTGTTATTTGCCTCTTTTACAACGACTTCGATATCTCAAACAGCAAAGCGAATAGTTATTAGAACTATTAAGGCCACTGGCGGCAAAAAAAATTATTATAATTTAGGAAATGTAAACTACGACTTAGAGTATCGTACCCCTCCAGGAAAAGGCGCTACTACTTTAGTTGCTAATGAAACTTACGTTTTTGATGGGGAACGTTCGCATTCTGCTTACAAAGAACACAGTATACTTGGAGGTAATGGAAACATAGTAGAAGGTTACAATAGTGAACAAGCGTGGGTCACTTTTGATGGAAAAATATCTAGCGATGAAAAAGCTAATGGCGTTGCTCATTTTTTACGAAAAACAAATTATTTCTGGTTTAGTATGATTTTTAAATTATTAGATGATGGCGTAAACCACGAAAGATTATCTGATCAAAAAGTAAATGGAGAAAATTACTATCGTGTAAAAATAACCTTTGATGAAAACGTAGGAGATACCCAAGATACCTTCGTGATATATGTTAATAAACGAACAAAATTGATTGATCAATTTCTATTTACTGTGGTTGCTTTTGGGCTCACCGAACCTAATTTAATGATTACCGATACTTATGAAATAATTAATAATATTAAAATACCTTCAAAACGCAAATACGTTAAGTCTGATTGGGAGGGAAATATTAACGGGGAAAAATATTCTTTTACAAATTGGACAAACATTAAGTTTAACAACACTATAGACAACTCGTTGTTCGAAAAATGAGAAGAGCGCTAATGGTTGTATTTGTTAGCATACAGAGATTTTAAAGATGAGGTTTACTGCGTGCTACTTATAGTTGTACATCAGCTTTTAAATTAACAGATCCTAGTGCTAATGGTATTGTTTCCAGTTTGGCAAACCAAAAATCATGATCATTTGTTTTTAGGTCTTTACTATAAAAATGAATGGGAGTCGTTGTAACGTATTTTTATAAAAAAAACCTATAAAACTAACTTCAGTTTTATAGGTTTAGATGCTATTACTAAAAGCGTCAATTAAAACAATAATAGTTTAATTTTTAACCAATTTTAAGGTTTGCTTATTTCTTGTTTCAGGGTTTTCTACAGTGAGAAAATAAAGCCCTTTAGATAGATTTTCGATATTAATAGAGTTGCTACCAGCATTTAGTTTTTTTGTAATATAACTAGCACCTCTTACGTCATGTATATGAAAAGTAAAATCGATTCCTTGGTCTAAGCCTTTAATAGATACAATACCATTAGCAGGGTTAGGGAATATTTTTAAATGGCTTAATGCATTATCGTTACCATCGCTTAAGGGCGCATCAACAGGTTTGTAGGCACGAATCCAATCGACCTTCATTTTATTTCTTTTAGAATCTCTTAATTGATTGTCTGTTGGTGTTCGCCCAGCTCGTACGTGCCAATCTTGAGATTCAACATTAATAATAATGTCTAATTCTTTATGAAAACCCCGGCCACGTTGGTAGTTGAAAGGATCTATTATACTCACTCGAGATCTATTACTTGCCTGCTGTAAGGTTTGAAAAGAATACTCTTTTCCTTCAGCAAACTCAACCATTTTTTGAAATCCATTAGAAGCAGTGTCAAGTTTCCCGTTTGTCATCGTAGGATAAGTGTAAGACCATGTGCCATTCTTTAATCTTGTGGCTACAGCTTTATCAAATAAAACGCGAACTATTTCGCCATCGATATAGTATTCAAAGTGAAATGGGCTAATCCAGTTTACACCAATACGGGTGTAACGTCTATTGCCATTGTTCCACGCATATTCACCCCAGCTGTCTACTCCATTTTTCCCCCACCAACTATTCAAATCTCTAGGTTGGTAATCGGTAAATGGATTTCTAACAAAAGAATGGTGACTTAAATGAATAAATTGAGCAAAAAAGCCATTGCCTTGTTCATCTCCTCCATAACATTCTATAATATCAATTTCTTGAGTATCATCTGGGGATAAAAGCCAAACGTCTGAAGCTAAAACAATATCTGCTACACTAACGCTAGATTCTACAAAAACAGGGAATCGCACTCTGTTATTAGAGGTAATACACCCAGAATTGATGCCAGGAACACCTAATTTAGAAGTGCTTGGGTTACGCGATGCGCGAAGTACCAGATCACTTCCGTCTACAGAAACATGGTTAAATTGCCAGTACGTCGTTCCGGGACCATTCCAATTGTTATGGTAAAAATTATACCATTTGTTATTTCCAAAATTGGAGCGTCGATTGGTTTCTCGGAAAACGTAATTAAAATCATCAGAAACGTTGTTTTGGATTTTCCATACTTTTCCTCTTTCTGGTTGAGCTGGAACAGGGATATCTTTCCAGTCTTGTGCATTTATATGCAATGCAATAAAGCATACAATTAGTGTAATAGTGATTCTCATAATGGTTGAATTTTTTTTCGATTTAATTAAAAACCTATATAAAAGTAGGTATTAAATTCAAATAATTACAATTAAAAATAATTTTATGTATTTTTTATGTTAAAATGTTAATTATATCAGATATGCCGCATTCGGCAATAGAAAGTAAATGATTTTGAGGGTATTAAAACTAGGTTTTATTTTTAAAAGGATAAATTGAAGTCTCTGCTTTTTTAGATAAATGCGTACAAAACAAAGGATCTTAAATTAAAAGTTACAGATTATTTTACGACTTAAGAGTAAATATTAATTTGTGATTTCTTCACTATTAAACTATGTTATATCTTTAGGAAATATTATACTAACTTAAATAAGTTTAAACCACTTCAAAATGAGATTCCTTTGGTGGTAGAAAATTAAAATGAATAATAATTTAGATCCTACAAACGATAATTTTTCAGCAGAAGACTTAGCTGTTGAAAAAAACTTAAGACCATTATCATTCAATGATTTTACTGGTCAGGATCAAGTTTTAGAAAACCTTCAAATATTTGTTCAAGCTGCTAATCAGCGAAGTGAAGCTTTAGATCATACTTTATTTCATGGTCCTCCAGGACTTGGAAAAACAACACTGGCTAATATTTTGGCCAACGAACTCAACGTAGGAATAAAAGTAACTTCCGGTCCTGTGTTAGACAAACCCGGAGATTTAGCAGGTTTATTAACCAATTTAGAAGAGAGAGATGTCCTATTTATAGACGAAATTCATCGATTAAGTCCCATTGTTGAAGAGTATTTGTATTCGGCAATGGAAGATTATAAAATAGATATCATGATCGAGTCTGGTCCCAATGCAAGAACAGTGCAAATTAATTTAAATCCATTTACGCTTGTAGGGGCAACCACAAGATCGGGCTTGCTTACCGCTCCCATGCGAGCACGTTTTGGAATTCAAAGTCGATTACAATATTACAATACAGAACTACTAACTACTATTATACAGAGAAGCTCAACTATATTAAATGTCCCCATAGCTATGGAAGCCGCTGTAGAAATTGCAGGAAGAAGTCGCGGTACACCAAGAATTGCCAATGCGCTATTACGTCGTGTACGAGATTTTGCTCAAATAAAAGGGGATGGCACTATAGATATTAAGATTGCGAAATTTGCACTTAATGCTTTACACGTCGATGCTTATGGTTTAGATGAAATGGATAATAAAATATTATCAACCATAATCGATAAATTTAAAGGCGGGCCTGTAGGAATTAGTACCATTGCAACAGCAGTAAGTGAAAGTACAGAAACTGTAGAAGAGGTTTATGAGCCTTTTCTAATTCAGCAGGGTTTTATTATGCGTACTCCAAGAGGACGAGAAGTCACAGAATTAGCCTATAAACATTTAGGGAAATTAAAAGGACCAACACAAGGCGGGCTTTTTTAAAGCGATTATTATTTTAAAGCGTCATTAAGAATTATAAAGTGGTAAATAAAAGGAACATGAGAAGAGAGATACCAGAAGTTCCTTTGCATAAATTTTTAAAGCATTCATTAGAAATACTTAAAAACCCTTTGCCTTTTCATCTCAAAAACTTTACCCAAAAAGGCGATATTTTTAAGTTAAATGTGGGGTTTAATACTAAAATTTACTTTTGCAGAGATGCCGCACTTGCGCAATATGTTCTTCAGAAAAACCAAAAAAACTTTAGTAAATCAAAAATTCAAACTAAAGACCTCGTTAAATATGTTGGGGAAGGCCTGTTAACTGCCGAAGGCGAAAAATGGAAAAAGCAACGTAAAATGATGCAGCCGGCTTTTCATAAAAAGCAGCTTGATTATTTGTTAAGTGGCATGCAGGAAACCATAATTTCTGAATTTAAGAACATACCTGTTAATAAGAAGGTAAACGTTTTTCCAGTTTTAAATGATTTGGCTTTTCAAACGGTAGTAAAGTCATTATTTACTAAAGCGGCAAGACCTAAAGATATGAAACGCTTGCAGTTTATAACTGAAGCGAATCAGCGCATGTTGGTAAGAGAACTGCGACAACCTTATTTGGCATGGTGGTTTAAAAATGGAGGTGTTTTAAACAAACATTTAAAACTAGCGGAAGAGGCTAGAGTGCTATTAAAGCGACTTGTGGAGGATAGAAAAACATCGGGTAAACGTTATGATGACTTATTAGATATGTTACTGGAAACGCGCTATGATAATGGTGAGGGAATGACAGAAGCGCAACTAATAGATGAGATTTTAATTATTTTCACAGCAGGTCATGAAACCACTTCCAACGCATTGGCGTTTACCTTTCAATTATTAGCAAAACACCCAGAATGGCAGGAGAAGATTTTTGCAGAATATCAAAATTTAACAGCCGAAGGTTTAGACCTCATGTCTCGTGTTTCGAACTCAAAAATTTGTCAACAAGTACTGGAAGAATCGATGCGCTTATTCCCGCCTGCATATTTTATAGATCGTGTAAATATTAAACCCGATAGTTTTAATGGCTTAACGTTTGAAGCCGGATGTAGTTTATTGTTTTCAGTTTACGAAATACACAGGCATCCAGATTTATGGGAAAACCCATTATCTTTTTTGCCAGAACGATTTAAAGAAGGAAGCCGACCATTTTCAGCACAATATTTTCCGTTTGGTGCAGGACCAAGAAAATGTATTGGCAACAATTTTGCACTATTTGAGATGATCATTGCTGTAACAGAATTGGTGAAAGATTATAGAATTTATCCAGAATTTGAAACGATCGATATTACCCCATTAATAACCTTAAAGCCAAAAAATGCTTTTCTTAGATTTGAGAAGAGAAAGTGTAATGATTAACAATAAAGCGAAACATACCCAACTTATAAAAACTGAAGCAAAACGTCTCGGGTTTTTATCTTGTGGTATTAGCAAAGCTGAATTTTTAGAAGAAGAAGCGCCTCGATTAGAAAAATGGTTGAATAACAATCACCATGGTGAAATGAAGTATATGGAAAATCACTTTGATAAACGCTTAGATCCTACAAAATTGGTCGAAGATTCAAAAAGTGTGATTTCATTATTGTTAAATTATTTTCCTGAAGAAGTGCAAAAAGACAAGACTGCACCTAAGCTCTCTAAGTATGCTTATGGTAACGATTACCACCATGTTATAAAAACAAAACTCAAAGCGCTTACGTATTTTATACAAGAAGAAATAGGCGAGGTACACGGTCGGGCTTTTGTAGATTCGGCTCCAGTTTTAGATAAAACATGGGCTGCGAAATCTGGATTAGGATGGATAGGGAAACACAGCAATTTGTTAACGCAACAAGTGGGATCGTTTTATTTTATTGCCGAATTAATTATCGATTTAAAGTTACAATACGATGCGGTTACAACAGACCATTGCGGGACTTGCACTGCCTGTATTGATGCTTGCCCAACGCAAGCCATTGTTGAGCCTTATGTAGTAGATGGCAGCAAGTGCATTTCCTATTTTACCATAGAATTAAAAGATGCGCTTCCAACAGAAATGAAAGGGCAATTCGATAACTGGATGTTTGGTTGCGACATTTGCCAGGATGTTTGCCCGTGGAATAAATTTTCTAAACCGCATAATGAGCCCTTATTTAATCCGCATCCAGAATTATTAGACATGACAAAAAAAGATTGGGAAGAGATCACAGAAGAGGTGTTTAGAAAAGTGTTTCAAAAATCGGCCGTAAAACGAACTAAATTTTCAGGACTGCAACG
>CALDCO010000055.1 GCA_937937185.1 uncultured Flavobacteriaceae bacterium | reverse complement strand
TTCAAATAAATGTAATGCTTCGGCATTTAAAGCCAATTCATTTTCAATATTAGCAGTATCCAAATCATTATCAATAAAAAAATAAACGCATTGTAATAGCACGATAAGTGTAAGCAACAAAAAAATCCCATTTCTTTGTCGTGATGTAAACTGAAAAAGGGATTTAATTTGCATGAATTTTAGGTTTATAATAAAGCAGCCTACAAATTCGCGTTCTTTATGGCGCTTAGATACCTATTTAATTGTTTTTTAACTACTGGAAATAAAAAGAAAAGTCCAACCATGTTTGGAAAAATCATGGCGAATATCATGGCGTCAGAAAATTTCCATATGGATCCCATACTTGCTGCAGCACCTATAACCACAAAAGTTAAAAATAGTAATTTGTATGTTAAATCTGCTGTTTTCCCTCTTCCGAATAAAAACTTCCAAGATTGCAGGCCGTAATAAGACCAAGAAATCATTGTTGATACAGCAAATAATACCACGGCTATAGTTAAAAACACATTCGAGTAAGGTATATATTGCGCAAAAGCCTTAGACGTAATACCAGCGCCTTCATACGATATTCCATCTATTAAAACCGCTCCTGATCCATCACCTCCATATTGAAAAGCACCACTAAAATTAAAAATAACAATAACCAAAGCAGTCATAGTACAAATCACTACCGTATCTATAAATGGCTCTAATAATGCCACCATACCTTCACTTGCCGAATATTTTGTTTTTACCGCAGAGTGTGCAATAGAAGCAGATCCTGCACCAGCTTCGTTAGAGAATGCCGCGCGTTGAAAACCTACCAATAAAACACCTATTAAACTACCAACCCCAAAAGCAGTAGGGTTAAAAGCTTCTCTAAATATTAAAGCAATGGCATCATCAATAAAAGAGAAATTACTAAAAATGATATACAAACAAGCTAATATGTACATAATAGCCATAAAAGGCACTATTTTTTCTGTTACTTGAGCGATACGTTTTATTCCGCCAATGATTATTACTCCAACAAGAATTGCTAATACCAAACCAACTATTGCACCTGCTGCTGTACTTTCCCAATTAAACAATTCTTTAATAACTATAGTTGCTTGATTGGATTGTGCTGCATTGCCGCCTCCAAAAGAACCTCCTATACAGAAAATAGCAAATATTACGGCCGCTATTTTACCAAATAACTCAAAGCCACGTTCTTTAAGCCCTTTACTTATGTAATACATTGGCCCGCCATAAATGGTACCATCTTCACCAACATCTCTGTATTGTACCCCTAAGGTACATTCTACAAACTTTGAAGACATGCCTAATAATCCGCATATAATCATCCAAAATGTGGCGCCTGGACCTCCCAACGCAATAGCGAGTGCTACACCTGCAATATTACCATTTCCAACTGTGCCCGATACGGCTGTTGCCAATGCCTGAAAATGCGTCACCTCACCTTCTTTACTTTCATCTCTAATGGTATCTGGAATATCACCATCTATAGCTAAATTTGAATCGCCCGCACTATGTTGATCTAATTCATCGTATTTACCTCTTACCACATTTATTGCTTTTCCAAAAAGTCTAATATTTGGAAACCCAAAATAAAAAGTAAAAAAAGCAGCACTACTCACTAAAAGCACTAATACAAAAGGAATGGTTAACGTGTCCCCTTTATATACTGGAAAGAAGATAATATCAAAAAAAGTATCTGCAATTGGCTGGAAGGCTTCATCTATTTTTTGATCTAATCCTTTTTCTACAACTTCCTGTGCTGTAGATAAAAACGGTAAAATAAGAGCAAGTAATGAGAGAAAATAGTGCTTCATAATGAGGGTTTTGGTTAGTTTTATGAATTAATTAATGCGTGAATATCCGAAAAAATGATGAGTTTAAAAAACGCATTTCGTTAAATCCTATCTAAATCTAATTTATAAACAGAGTTTAATTTTTGAATTTGCTCAGGCCTACCCAAAACGATAACTTTCGAATTGGGCACTAATCTTAGCTCGGCTTCTGGATTAACAATATATTCGCCATCATTTCCTTTGAAACCAATTACCGTACAGCCTGTTTTATGCCGTAAATTCAAATCTTTAATGGTTTTTATATTTGCTGTATCGTAGAGTTGATTCACATTTACTTCTTCAATATTAATATTAGAATCGCCAACTATTGCTAAATTATCTATAAACTCTATTAAGTCTGGAACAACGACCAAAGACGCCATATGGTCGCCCCCTATTCGGTCTGGTAGTATGACATTATTAGCCCCAGCAAATTTTAATTTCTGATACGAGGTTTCTTGAGACGCCCGACTAATGATTCGCATCTTTTTATTTATTTGCCTTGCAGATAATACCACAAATAAATTATCGGCATCGTTTGGTAAAGCTGAAATAAGCGTACTTGCTTTTTGAATTCCTGCTTGAATTAATATGTCATCTTCATTAGCATTGCCATATACAAAAGGGACTAACTCACTCTGAAACTTATCGATAAGTTCTTTATTTTTTTCAATGACCACAAAAGGCTTTTTATAAGCTAATAATTTCTTTGCAGCTTGTTTTCCATTTCTACCATAACCACATATAATAATGTGATTTAATAGGTTATCTATTTTTTTCTGCATTTTTTTTTGATTTAATTCTTCAATATCATTTTTACTTAAAAGGTATTCTGTAATTACTTTTAAAGCATAACCCACCACAACAACACTTGATAAAATTAAAAATACAGTAAATATTTTAGACCCATCGTCTAAAGGTTGTACTTCCCCAAACCCAACAGTGGTAATAGTAATAACGGTCATATATAAGGCATTTACCCAAGTATATCCTGAGATCACTTTAAATCCAATTATTCCCACAAAGAGAATAAGACCTAATAAAAAGACAGCTGTATAAATTTTTGACCTAAGAAGTTTAATTAGCGGATTATCCATTAGTTAAAGATCAAAAACCGAGGTTCGCTTTGTGTAAATTATATCTTTTATTTTCATCCAAAATGCCAAAAATAAGTATAAAGCAAAGCCAAAACCAATAGTTACAAAGGTGAGGTACATAAAGGTTGTTCGTACTACTTTTGCTCTAATCCCTATACGATCGGCAATTCGTTGACAAACATAGTACCCGCGTTTTTGAAAAAAATGTAATGGCTTGTAGAAAATTTCCATGTTGCAATTTATTAAAAATTAGCCAAACTAAGTGGTTTAAATAGAAGGCATATTTATATGGCGAAACTAATTTAAAATCGCATTACCAATAGCACATTGTAAACATTTGTTTTTATCGCAGTATTCGGTTTTTAACTGAATTAAACCTTGAGATTGTAAAGCCGATTTGGAAACAGGCTTAAGACTATTAAATTTATTGATGATACTGTTTTTTTCTGAATCAATTTGCTCAATAAGGTGAATTAAGACATTATTTATAGTTTTTCCTTGCTGTTTCGCATAACTGTATTTAATGGGAATAATGGTATTAATTAGAAGCAAATCTATAAACGCTTTTGAAAGTTTCTTTTTTACTGGCTTAGATACTTTATTAAAAGTATAATGTGTTTCCCAAAACAATGAGGCTTTTACATTAAAAATGGCATAAAGCGCTTCTAGAGTCTCTGCTTCAATTATTTGAGAAAATAAATGAGTCCGTTTTTGATATATTGCCGCTAACTGTGATAATCTAATTGTAGGAAAATTAAGTGGTCGTAATCTAAAAAACTGAATTGGTAAAATAACGTTATTTGACAAATTAAATTTTTGCTTTAAAAATTGATACTCTTTTTTTAATTG
>CALDCO010000054.1 GCA_937937185.1 uncultured Flavobacteriaceae bacterium | reverse complement strand
AATGTATGAACGAACGGTTTCTTTGTCAGATACCATTTTGTTAATTGACTTAACAATTGCAGCTTTATGTATTTTATTTTTGCTCATAATTACTATACAAAAGTATGATTTTTAACCGAGTGTAACAAAGTTATTTTAATCCAATCATACACTATTTAAAAAAACAGTTGCCAATACTGTATCAAAAATAGCTAATTTTGTGCCAAACTTCAAACGTATTGTATAATTAACGTGAGTTCAACCTAAGGATTTAGAATGAAAAAGCCGTCAAATTGAGTGATTTTTCAAAGTGAAACAAAGAAAAATGGTATCGAAATTAGGCTTTTGATTGAAAATTTACTGGTCTTCGATACAATTTTCTATCGAAAATCACTCTGACTGACGTAAATTTTATTATCATAGAAATCACGTTAATTAGTCTAGTACTTTAACTTATGAGAAGTGTATCGGGGACTCTGTTTTTTATTAAAATGGTATTTAATTTGGTATCTAAATGTCATGCCAAGTTATAATTGATTATTGTCTAAAAAACGTTAATTTTTTTAAAATATTTAAAATACTGATAATCAGTATTTTGTAAATAAAAACATCGATGAAATGCAAATATCGAATGATTAAATGCATAAAAAATTTGGAAATTAAGATAATTAATCATAAATTTACACCATAGTAACATACTTATTGTTAGTCGTCCCCAAATCTAGCGATGAACAAAAAAACCTACTTAATTAGTTGTTAGTTTTCCCAAATCTAGCAAGAACAAAAAAAAGGATAAACTTATTAGTTTATCCTTTTTTTACTTAGAAGTGGTTTATTGTTCAAAGCTTTGCATTTCTACCAATTTGTAATACATTCCATTTTTAGCAATAAGCTCATTATGTTTTCCTTGTTCTATAATTTCTCCCTTTTGCAGCACTACAATGAGATCGGCATTTTGAATGGTAGATAAGCGGTGCGCAATGACTATAGACGTTCTGTTTTTCATCATATTTTCGAGCGCAACTTGCACTAAACGTTCGCTTTCGGTATCTAAAGCCGAAGTGGCTTCATCTAAAATCATAATTGGCGGGTTTTTTAAAACCGCTCTAGCAATACTTAAACGTTGTTTTTGTCCTCCAGAGAGTTTATTTCCAGCATCTCCAATATTTGTATTTATGCCTTTGGGAAGCTCTTTAACAAATTCCCATGCATTGGCCACTTTTAAAGCAGCTATAATGGCATCGTCACTAACATTTTTATCTACCAACAGTTTCATGTTATTTTTAATGCTCTCATTAAAAAGAATAGCATCTTGCGTAACGATACCTAGTTGTTTGCGTAATGAATGAGTCGTTAAATCACGAATATCTACACCATCTATTAAAATAGCGCCTTTATTGACATCGTAAAACCGTGTTATTAAATTAGCTATTGTAGATTTTCCACTGCCAGATTGACCAACAAGGGCTACTGTCTTTCCTTTTGGAATCGTTAAAGAGAAGTTTTTTAAAACGTATTCGTCTTGGTATTTAAAAGAAATATTTTCAAATTTTATTTCAGAGTTAAATTGTTCTTTAACAATAGCATTCTCTTTGTCTTCTAATGGATCTTCAGATTCGATAATTTCTAAAACACGCTCAGCTGCGGCGTCTCCTCTTTTTACATTATTATTCGCCTTACTTAGAGATTTAATGGGGGTTAATATGTTATAAGCTAATCCCATAAATGCCAGGAAAGATTCTGCTTTTATACTTTCTGAAAGGACCATGTTTCCTCCATACCATAATAAAAACGCAATGGTAACTATACCCAGAAATTCACTTAATGGTGTTGCTATATTTTGTCTATTCATCATTTTATTAGAAAACGAAAAAAATCGAGAGGTCGATTCATTAAACTTACTATTAAATAAGACTTGAGCATTAAAACCTTTAATTATTTTTAAACCATTTAATGTTTCCTCAACTAGAGATAAAAAGACGCCTTGTTCTACTTGAACATCTGTAGACTGTTGCCTTAAACGTTTTGCAATTGCAGAGATGATAAAGCCTGCAACTGGAAGAAAAACAAAAATGAACAGTGTTAGTTTAGGGCTTATAAATAGCATGGCGACTATAGAAAAAATAATAGTTAGCGGTTCTCTTACTATAATTTGTAATACCGATAGGAAAGAATTTTGAACTTCCCCAACATCGCTAGCAATACGCGCCATAATGTCTCCTTTTCTTTTTTCTGAAAAGAAGGATACGGGTAAATCTAAGGTTTTTTTGTACAAAGTGTCTCTTAAACTTTTTAAGATGCCGTTTCTTAAATAGGTTCCAAAATAGAGTGCCAAATAATTAAAAACGTTTTTGAATAAAAATGTTGCAATAACTAATACAATTACAATGGTTAAAGCTTTAAGTTTATCGTCTTGAGCTATAGATTGTATGTTGTAAGTAAAACTATCGCTTAGGAAATCTTTTAAATGACTTAAATCTGTATAGACTGGCTTTTCAGTAATAATAACCTCCTCTTTGGTAGGAAAAATGACTTGAAGCATAGGAATAAGTACAACAAACGATAATGTACCAAATAGTGCATATAGAATATTAAAAAATATGTTTAAAAATGCGTAGCGTTTAAACGGTAACGCATAAACCAAAATTTTCTTTAAATAATTCATTAGGTTAGTTTCACCTCTTTTTTCTTATCTAGATTTTTCTGAAAGATTGATAGGATTCACAATCAAGTTTTATTAATTATGTTAATTTCATATCCCTTAAAATGGCATCTATTTTTGATTCTAAAAGGGTTTCAGTGGCCTTAAAATCTTCAATTCGACTTAAAGTAGTGTTTACACTTATGTATAATTTTATTTTAGGCTCTGTACCGCTTGGTCTTAATGCAATTTTGCTTCCGTCTTCAGTATAATAAATTAATACATTAGATTTTGGAATTTTTATTTTGGTTCTTTCTCCAGTAATGGTGTTTTTGGATTCAGATAATAAATAATCTTCTATTTTTATAACTTTAGAGTGATTTACTGTTTTTAAGGGGTTTTCTCTGGCATCAATCATGATTTGTTTAATTTCTTGAGCCCCTTCAATTCCTTTTTTTGTTAGTGATACTAAACGTTCTTTGTAAAAGTTGTGAGCGAGGTATAAATCGATAAGTTTTTCAAACAGCGTTTTACCTTCAGCTTTAGTTTGAGCAGCTATCTCACAAGCAAGAAGTGTTGCCGTTACGGCATCTTTATCTCTTACAAAATCACCAATCATGTAACCAAAACTTTCCTCACCACCACCAATAAAGTCAAGATTAGGAAAATCGTTTACCATTTTAGCAATCCATTTAAAACCAGTTAACCCAATTTTACAGCTTACGTTGTAGCTTTTAGCGAGCTTTTCCATCATTGGTGTAGAGACAATAGTGGTGCCAACAAACTCTTTGCCTTTTATTTTGCCTTTAGACTGCCATTGTTGCAGTAAAAAATGGGTCATTAAAATCATGGTTTGATTGCCATTAAGGATAACTAGCTTATTCTCTAAATTGCGAACCGCCACCCCAAGTCTGTCACTATCTGGATCTGTTCCTATAACAATATCTGCATTAATTTCTTTAGCTAAATTCATAGCTATTTTAAGTGCCTCTGGCTCCTCAGGGTTGGGCGATTTCACTGTGGGAAAATCACCATCAGGTTTTCTTTGTGCTTCAACAATATGCACCTTATTGTAACCCGCATTGGCTAAGGTTTGCGGAACTGTTGTAATTGAAGTGCCATGCAGTGAGGTAAAAACAATAGTTAACTGGTCTTTTGCTGTTTTAGACGTATTAAAACTGCCATTTTGCACAGCAGCATCTATAAAGGCGTTATCTACAGCCTCGCCAATAAAATGTATTAGTTTTTCATTAGGCGTGAATTTTACATCACTATAATCTATACTATTAATCACACTAATAATTTCTGCATCTTGAGGAGGTACGAGTTGCCCGCCATCTTGCCAGTATACTTTATAGCCATTATATTCAGGAGGGTTATGAGATGCCGTTAACACAATTCCGCATTGGCAATTTAAATGCTTTACAGCAAAAGACAATTCGGGAGTGGGGCGAAGGTCTTCGAATAAAAAAACCGTGATGTTATTTGCAGAAAACACATTGGCAACAATTTTTGCTAACGATTTACTGTTATGTCTACAATCGTAAGCTATTGCCACTTTTAATGCTTCGTTAGTGAATATTTGGTGCATATAATTGCTAATGCCCTGCGTGTTTTTTCCTAGAGTGTATTTATTAATACGATTAGTACCAATACCCATTATGCCTCTCATACCGCCAGTTCCAAATTCTAGGTTTTTATAGAAACTTTCTTTTAGTTCCTTAGGGCGAGTGGCTATTAAGTCTTTAATATGGTTTTGCGTGTCTAAATCGAAAGTGGGGGTTAACCAAGTATTAACACGTTCTAAAAGTTGTGGTTCTATATAAATCATAGTTTAATTGTAGAGTGTAAAAATACATAAATAGAAATTTTCTACGATAAGGTCTCAATTAATTTGTAGTACTATTTTTAAGATTAAGCGCTTCTTTAATTAAATACCGGTTTGAGTTTTTTTTCGAACGCAATATGATTTCACCTAGGAACCCTGCAATAAAAAATTGGGAGCCAATAATCATAGTGGTTAAAGCAATATAAAATTGAGGACGCTGAGTAATTAATCTTCCATTAGGGTTAAGTACTAATTTGTCTATCCCTAAGTAGAGCGAAAACCCAAAGCCTACCGCAAACATCATAACACCAAGGGCGCCAAAAAGGTGCATGGGGTTTTTACCAAAGCGCGACAAAAACCAAATGGTTACTAAATCTAAAAAACCATTTATAAAACGATTTGCACCAAACTTGGTTTCACCATATTTTCTGGCCTGATGTTTCACTACTTTCTCTCCAATAGCCATAAAGCCCGCGTTTTTTGCCAAAACAGGAATGTAGCGATGCATTTCACCATTTACATCAATATTTTTGACCACAATATTTTTATAGGCTTTCAGCCCGCAATTAAAGTCGTGCAATTTTACTCCAGAGGTTTTTCTCGCCGCCCAATTAAAAAGTTTAGAAGGTGCGTTTTTGGTAAACTTATTGTCATAACGCTTCTTTTTCCATCCAGAGACCAGATCGTAATCCTGATCTATAATCATACGATACAATTCCGGTATTTCTTCAGGATTGTCCTGTAAATCGGCATCCATTGTAATAATAACATTACCCTGGGCTTTTTTAAAACCAGCATGCAGCGCTTGCGATTTACCAAAATTTTTAAGAAAACGAATGCCTTTTACGCATGGATTATTATTAGATAGTAAAGTAATAATATTCCAAGACTCGTCCGTACTTCCATCATCTATGAATATAATTTC
>CALDCO010000053.1 GCA_937937185.1 uncultured Flavobacteriaceae bacterium | reverse complement strand
TTTGAAGACACTAATTTTTCTGGTAATGTAAACGATTTAATAAGTGCCTCTCATTTTTTAGAAACCAATTACAAAGCCCCCTCTCTAATTATAGGGCATTCTTTAGGTGGTGCGGCTTCCATTTTTGCCGCTTCAGAAATTAAATCTATTAAAGCCATAGCTACTATTGGAGCGCCTTCTAATCCCAAACATGTTCAGCATTTACTACAGAGCAGTATTAATGAAATTAATACGAATGGAAAAGCTGTTATTAATCTAAGCGGTCGAAATTTTACCATAAAAAAACAATTCTTAGAGGATTTAGAGACCAAATCACTCCCAGAAACGATTCACCGTATAAATAAAGCCTTATTAGTTATTCATTCGCCTCAAGACAGGATTGTAAGTATTAAAAATGCTGAAGAAATTTACAAAGCCGCTTCTCATCCCAAAAGTTTTGTTTCTATCGATGGCGCGGATCATTTATTAATGAACAGAGCAGATTCTGCTTATGTAGGAAATGTTATTTCTAATTGGGCCGAACGCTATATTGAAACTCCTAAAGCAGAACTTTTAAATACGAAACACCAAGTTGTCGCTAGTCTAGATGCTATAGATGGATTTACGACTCAAATGAAACTAGGCCATCATTATTTAATTGCAGATGAACCTTTAAGTTATGGCGGGAATGATTTTGGACCTTCGCCATATGAGTTGGTATCTGCCGGACTTTCGGCTTGCACAGCAATGACCATACAGATGTATGTAAAACGAAAGGCTTGGGATTTACAAAATGTTGAAGTCCATACAAGCTACGGAAAAAAGCATGCTACAGATTGTGAACATTGTGACCGTAAAGAAGCAAAAATAGAGGTGTTTAATCGTGAAATACGGCTAGAAGGCAACCTTAGTGAGGATCAAATTAAAAGAATTTTACAAATAGCAGATAAATGCCCAGTACACAGAACGCTACATAACGACATTCAGGTAATTACAACTTTAGTGCCTGTTTAAAGAATCTCACTATTTATTTGCAGTAAAATATGACAGCGATAAAAAATTTACTTTTTTACAAACTTAAACTTTTCGTTATTAATTGATAAAAAGTACATACCACTGGGGTAATGACTTAATTCTAATTGTGTAGATGATTCACTACTTGTTTCTTTATGAATTAATTTTCCAGTAATGTCATTTACTTTAATCTCATAATTTCCAGCGGTTTTAAAACTAATATTTAAAACATTCGAAGCGGGATTTGGAAATAATTTAAAACGATTCACATTATGTAATTCATCGTTACTTAATGCAGAAGACACGGGGTTAAATAAATTACCCGACATTCCAAACATATAAATGGCTCTAAGAGTTGCTGCAAAATAGGCCATTGAAACCTGATTTTTCAATTCTGAATACCCAGCATTAACGAAATTTTGATTTCCAGAAGTCATGGCAGCCAAAGCATAAGCTCCTGTAAAAGCGGGATCTTTATAGCTTGGATCGATTGGTGTTCCGTTTTGTCTATATCCCGGAAGAATTTTATCAAAGCCACCAATAGAATTTACAAAATCGTTACATAAAGAAGCATAGTTTTTTGCTTCATTATTTCCATACCAAACATAATCTATTGCAGCTCTCCAAGGTGTCCTAGCAGCATCATAATAATAAGATTTTCCTTGATCAAAGGCCCAACTGGCTACAACTGGAGAATAATCGCCATCTGCTTCAGTCCAATCTGAAACAAAATTGTAAGCCGCATTATTTTTTGATAGGTTATTATTTATTATTTCATAAGATTTACTAGCCACAGCATTCCAAAATGCCCTGTCATTAGTGTATTCACCAAAAGCTCTAAAATAGCCGGTGGCGAAATAAGATGGGTTTGTATTATCACTTCCTCCCCAGGCGTCTCCCGGTTTTAAGACATTAGACCCAGCTTCAACTTCATGTATTTTAATAAGGTTAATTAACTGTTTCGCTTCCGTGTTGTAGTTTGTTACTCCCGAATTCCCCCATCTTACATCGGCTACCATAAGTGCACAAGCGGCATCTAATTCAGCATCTGTAGCCCCATTTGGCCCATTAATCGTATTACAACCCTCTATTTTCCAATTCATCACTCCTCTTTGATTAACATTGTCCTTGTAATACAACCATAAACCATCAAATGTTTCTTGATCATTTGCGTAAGCAGATAATAACATACCATAAGCAATACCTTCAGAGACCGTAAAATTGGGGTCGTTCCATTTTACACGAAGCCCTCCATTATTGCAGACTTCAACCCAGTTACTTTTCCATGAATTATAGACATTAGCCATATCATTTGGACTCACATTGGTTGCCTTGAGACCATGTTCATAATCTGCATTTAAAAATACTTGAGCGTAGGAAAAACCAGTAATCAATAGAGAAATACTTAAAAACACTGCGCAACGGACCTTTTTTTTCATAACATGCTAATAATTAGAAAAGTAAAATTAAGTTTTAAAACCTTAATCTACAAATACAATAGGATTATTTCTTCTTCTCGTCTTAATAAGAAGGCTTTCTAGTATATTGGCTATATCCCGCTTATAAAACTTCCATAAGGGTCTTTAAACTGAATCCCTTCAGTAAATCTAAACTTATTCAACTTCTTATATTGTACTAAACCCCACAGAACAAACTCCTTAACAAAATAGCTTTCTTCCTTAGATAAATTGGGTTGATACTCCCCTAATAAATCATCTAAGGGGCTTACCGTATTTAACAAGTTTCTGTATTCTTTATCTCTTAAATCGTCTAACAGCTCAAAGCCCTCACTGTTATTAAAAAACCAAGATACCGTATCATCATAAGGGCTTTCTTCATCTTCCCGCTTTAATTTCTCTATTTTAGGAAAGAATTCAGGAAATAAGCTTTGTACAGCTTCGCCTATTAAATTGTAAGCGACTTGAGCCGCTCCTTCTTGTTCGCCTTCATAAACCAACTCTACTTTACCCGTAATTGCTGGGATAATTCCTGTAAAATCACTTAAACGCACCGTAGTTTGTTCGTCTCCAGATTTTAATGCTCTTAATTCGGCAGTACTCAATAAGTTTTCATAGGCTGTTATACTCAATCGAGCACTTACCCCACTTTTGGCATCTACATACTCACTTTCTCTTGCTTCAAAAACGATTTGCTCGAGTAAATCTTTAGCTAATTCTGGAACGATAACGGTTTCTTTTTGTCTGTTGTCTAATTTAGCTTCTTGAGAGGTAATTACTTTTGCGGTTTCTATGTCTATAGGATAATGAGTAAGAATTTGCGACCCTATTCTATCTTTTAAAGGCGTTACAATACTTCCTCTATTGGTATAATCTTCTGGGTTGGCCGTAAATATAAATTGCATATCTAAGGGCAATCTTAATTTAAACCCTCTAATTTGAATGTCGCCTTCTTGGAGAATGTTAAATAAAGCAACTTGTATTCTTGCCTGTAAATCTGGGAGTTCATTAATAACAAAAATACAACGATTGGCTCTAGGAATCATCCCGAAATGAATTACACGATCATCGGCATAAGTAAGTTTTAAATTTGCTGCTTTTATGGGGTCTACATCCCCAATAATATCGGCCACGGTAACATCTGGTGTGGCTAATTTTTCAGCAAAGCGCTCACTTCTATGAAGCCATGCTATTGGCGTATGATCTTCTTTTTCCTTAATCGTTTCAATAGCAAAACGAGAGATGGGATGAAACGGATCGTCATTAATTTCAGAGCCTTTAACAAATGGAATGTACTCATCTAAAAGATTAAGCATTAAGCGTGCTAATCGTGTTTTGGCTTGGCCACGAAGCCCTAATAAATTTATATTATGGCGTGATAATATCGCACGCTCTAATTCAGGGATTACAGTATGCTCATAACCGTGTACACCTGAAAAAGTAACTTCTTTATTTTTAATTTTCGCGATGAGATTATCTCTTAGTTCCTCTTTAATAGACTTACTTTTGTATCCTGCATTTCTAAGCTCACCTAAAGTGTTAATTGATTCTATTTTCATTTTTATGCGTTTAGCTGTTAGCCTTAGGTCAACAGCATTTGTTTTTTAATTTACTTTAAGAGAATAACTATTTATTATAGCATTTGTCCTTCTCTTACTTATTAGCTTTTATATTAGCCCACGCGGCTAAAAGCCAATATCATTTAATTCTTTTTTTTCTGTTTGTTTCGTAATCCTCAAAAATCATTTCTCCTAAACCTTTTAATCCAGTGTAAAATGCTTTTCCTTGATTGGCATAGGTAAATTCTTTTACAAAACGCATTAAATAATTGTCTTGAGCAATCATAAATGTAGTAATTGGAATGTGTAATTTTCGAGCTTGTTGTGCCATCGCATAGCATTTATTTGTAATGTAAGGATCTAAACCATTACTGTTTTTGTAATAATTACCATCAGGTAATCGCAAACAACTCGGTTTTCCATCGGTAATCATAAAGATTTGTTTATTTGTATTTCGTTTTCTTCTTAACAAATCCATGCCGAGCTGCAATCCTGCTACCGTGTTTGTATGGTAGGGCCCCACTTGCAAATAGGGTAAATCTTTAATTTTTATAGGCCACGCATCATTACCAAATACTAAAATATCTAGCGTGTCTTTAGGGTAACGCGTTGTAATTAATTCTGCTAGAGCCATAGCTACTTTTTTTGCTGGAGTAATCCGGTCTTCGCCGTATAGAATCATGCTATGGCTAATATCGATCATAAGGACCGTACTCATTTGCGATTTATGCATGGTATCCTCAACTACCAAATCGTTTTCTGTTAATCTAAAATCACCTATGCCATTATTTATTTGCGCATTGCGAATACTTTCAGTAACAGAAACCTTATCTAGAGCATCTCCGAATTGATAGCCTCTAAAATCGCCCGTGTGTTCATCACCCAAACCACTGTGTTTGCTTTTGTGATTTCCTGAACCACTGCGTTTTATTTTTCCAAAAATTTGATCCAAAGCGGCTTGTCGAATAAGGCGTTCTGTCTTGGCTGTAATTGCCATTTTACCTTTTCCGTCTGGTTTTATTTCTTCTCTAATAAACCCTTTAGCTTTTAGATCTTCAACAAAATCATCAATAGTATAATCTTCAGTAGTTAGGCGATACTCTTTATCTAATTCTCGTAACCAATCTATGGCTTCATCGAAATCGCCAGAAGTATGCGTAATGAGCTCCTTAAAAATATCAAAAAGCTTTTCAAAAGGCGATTGTTTTGGCGATTCGTAGGTTTTGAAGACAAATCCTGTTCTATATATGGGTTTTTTCATAGCATGATAAAAATAGTACTTTTTAGGCTGAAAAAAACAACGTTAACATCAATTTTAAGATTTGCATGTGAAGTTTTCATTAACTTTAACTTCTTTTTTAAACTAAAACTGTTAATTGTAAAGAAATCCACACAATGAAATTAATTTTATCTCTCTTATTATTATTTTTATCAACTTCCCTCCAGGCTCAAGAGTTTTCAATGGACTTGGTAAAAAAAATGACCCCAAGAAATATAGGTCCCGGCGGAATGTCTGGGCGTGTCACGGCAATAGATGTTGTACATGCGAATCCAGATGTAATGTATGTTGGTACAGCCTCTGGCGGGCTTTGGAAATCTGCTTCAGGAGGCATCAAATGGCAACCTGTTTTTAATAAGGAAGTGACGGCCTCGATAGGTGCTGTAGCCATCCAGCAATCAAACCCTAGTGTGATTTGGGTTGGTACTGGAGAGGGCAATCCGAGAAACAGTTTAAATGGCGGATACGGCGTTTATAAATCTCTAGATGGTGGTAAAAACTGGCAACTTATGGGATTAGAACGCACCAGGCATATTCATCGTGTAATCATAGACCCCACTAACCCGCAAATCGTATATGTGGCTGCTATTGGTTCTCCATGGGGAGAACATCCAGAGCGTGGCATATTTAAAACAGAAAATGGCGGGCTAACTTGGCAAAAAATACTTTATGCAAACGATAAAACAGGCGCTGCCGATTTGGTGATGGATCCTCAAAATCCTAATAAATTAATTGCTGCGCTTTGGGAACACAAAAGAGACCCCTGGTTTTTTAATTCTGGCGGAAAAGGCTCTGGGTTGCATATGACGCATGATGGTGGTAAAACATGGAAGAAACTAACCGATAAGGAAGGGCTTCCTAAAGGCGATTTGGGTAGAATAGGTATTGCCATTGCCCCTAATAAGCCAAATATTGTTTATGCTTTAATTGAATCTAAAAAGAATGCACTTTACAAAAGTACAGACGGTGGTTTTAATTGGAAAAAAATTAATGATAAAAACGATATTGGTAACCGCCCTTTTTACTACTCTGACATTTATGTAGACCCGCAAAACGAAAATCGATTATACTCTGTATTTACCTATGTAAATGTAAGTGAAGATGGGGGTAAAAATTTTAAACAATTAATGCCAGCATATGGTGTAAGTAATGGAGTACATCCAGACCATCATGCTTGGTGGATACATCCTAATAATGGTAATTTTATGATCGATGGAAATGATGGGGGTATGAATATTACCAAAGATGGTGGAAAATCATGGCGCTTTATTGGTAATTTACCAGTGGCTCAATTTTACCATATTAATGTTGATAATGAAATTCCCTATAACGTTTATGGCGGTATGCAAGACAATGGCTCTTGGAGAGGCCCTGCATATGTTTGGCGCGTGCAAGGCATTCGCAATTCGTACTGGCAAGAAATAAGTTTTGGTGATGGTTTTGATGTGGTCCCCGATAAAGATAATTCTCGCTTTGGCTGGTCTATGAGCCAACAAGGGTATGTGAGTCGTTACGATTGGCAAACGGGTAATAATTTTACGGTAAGACCTACCCATGCCGACCCTGAGGTGATGCTGCGTTTTAATTGGAATGCCGCTATTAATATTGATCCTTTTGATAATAATACCCTTTATTTTGGAAGCCAGTTTGTTCATAAATCTACAGATAAAGGCTTAACATGGAAAGTCATCTCCAAAGACCTTAGTACTAACAATCCTGAGAAATTAAAGCAAAGTGAAAGTGGTGGCTTAACCATGGATGCTACTGGAGCCGAAAACCATTGTACTATTTTGGTAATAGAACCCTCCCCTATCGAAAAAGACATGTTCTGGGTAGGAACAGACGATGGCCAAGTTCATGTTACCCAAAATGGCGGCCAATCTTATAAAAATGTATCTAAAAACTTAAAAGGATTGCCAGCTGGAAGCTGGATCGCTCAAATAAAAGCTTCAAACAAAAATAAAGGAGAGGCTTTGTTAATCGCTAACGATTATAGACGTTATAACTACACGCCTTATGCCTATCGCACAAAAAATTATGGGAAATCATGGGAACGCATTGTAGATCATAATGATGTAAAAAGTTATGCGCTATCTATCGTTGAAGACCCCGTTGAATCAAACCTTATGTTTTTAGGCACCGATGATGGCTTATACATTTCGCTTGACGCTGGTAAACAATGGAAAAAATGGACTGCAGGTTTCCCTACTGTTTCTGTAAAAGATTTAGTGATTCATCCTCGCGATCATGACTTAATTATTGGAACATTTGGTCGTGCTGCCTGGGTTTTAGACGATATAAGACCTTTAAGAGCATTGGCAAAAAACAAACAAGTTCTATACTCTAAATTAGAATTATTTGAACCCCCTGTATCCTATCTTGCCGCTTATCAGCAACCAACTGGTAGTCGTTTTGGGGCAGATGCTATGTATCATGGTGAAAATAAAAGCCGCGGGGCTCAACTAGCCTATTATGTTAAAGTAAACCCTAAAAAGGAAAAAGAAAATACAGATAACGAGAATGAAGACGATATTATTTCTGAGAAAGATGAAAATACAGTAAAATGGGACTCTTTAATAATGAATATCTACGATGGAGATCGATTAATTAGAACATTAAAACAAAAAACGCCTGACTCTACAGGAATATATAAATGGCGATGGCTTATGGATGAAAAAGGTGTAGATCGTCCTTCTCGAACAATAAATAAATTAAAAAGTAAAAACGAACCTAGTGGCGTAAGGGTAAAACCAGGGACTTACAAAGTGGTTTTAGAATATGGTAATTTAAAATCTGAAGAAAATATTACCATAAAAAATGATCCTAGAATAGAAACATCTACTAAAAATACAAATGAAGTCTATGCGGGCTTAAAAACCATAGAAAAAATGCAGGATAAATCTGCTAAAGCAGTTAAACAACTCGTAGAAAGTAAAAATGCGGCGAATGATTATTCTAGTAGACTTAAGAAATTGGATGGCAAACGCTATAAAGATGAAATAAAAGCCTCTAAAGAAATTACAAAAAAAATAGATGCATTAATCGCTATTTATATAGGTAAGGTAGACAAGCGGCAAGGCATTACAAGAAATCCAGAAATAACCGTTTCTAAACGTATTGGAGACGCCAGCTGGTATGTTGGCTCTCGCAAAACGGGATTAACAGAAACGGAACAAATCTTATTAAAACATGCGAAAACCGATTTAAAAAAGGCCTTAGATAAAACAAATGCATTCTTTAATACGGAATGGCCTAAATACAGAAACACCATTGAAAAGTTAGATCTTTCTCTTTTTAAAGAAACGAAAACATTTAGTTTAAATTAAATAACTAATGCCTTAAAAACCATAAGTAGGTCTGTTCTTTTGCATACCTACATCGCTTATTTGCTATTGTGTAAATATTATTTAACTTTAGACCTTAAATTAATCCAAACAACAAACATGAAAAAACTATTAACAGTATTCGTTTTTGCGCTAATCATTACCAGTTGTAAAAAAGAAAAAAAAGAAGAAGTAACGACAGTTATTGAAGAAACAAAAGAGGTTGTTAAAACGCCTAAAAAAATAAAATTTGCACTACAATCTAAAAGTAATAGTAAAGTAACAGGAAATGTGGTCTTTACTGAAGTGGGCAACCAAGTAAAAATGACTGCTATTGTAGATGGTTTAGCACCGGGTTCTCATGCCATTCATATTCATCAAAAAGCAGATTGCTCGTCATCTGATGGTAAATCTACTGGAGGGCACTGGAATCCAACTGGCAAGCCTCATGGAAAATGGGGAGATCCTAATGGTTATCATAAAGGAGACATCGGTAATATGACCGCCAATGAAAAAGGGCAAGCTGTAAAAACAATAATGACAGACGAATGGTGTATTGGATGTGGCGATGCTACAAAAGATATTGTTGGTAAAGCCATTATTGTACATCAAGGTGTAGATGACATGAAATCGCAGCCTTCTGGCGCCGCTGGAAGTCGTGTGAGTTGTGGAGGAATTATCCAGTAGTTCACGATTTAAAATAATACAAAGAGGCTGTCTAAAAAGATACATTTTGTCAACCTGAACTTGATTCAGGTTCTCACAAAAGACTAACACGTCACATTATGAGATTCTGAAATATCCCGAGGCTTCGGGACAGAAAGACGATAAAAATACTTTTCAGAGAGCCTCTTCTTTTTTTAAGCTAAAAACCGTACAGATTTATGAACCCATCAGCAAGTGGCTGGATAAAAAAATTAGTTTCTTTATTAGACATCCCTAATGATTTAACCAATTTAGAAAGCCTATATCCTAAATTAAGAGCTTGTGGTTTTATTTATGGTAATAATGTTTTCGTAGTTGATGATATTGTTGAAAAAGGAGACTTATCTACCGATGAGATTTGTAAAATTAATTTGGTTATTTCATTTTATGTTTGCTTTAATAGTACAACAACCAAGATGGAATTTACAGAATCTGTTACTTCATTTTACAAAAAAATAAATGCACATACTGAATCTTGGTTTTCAGATTTATTAACGACTAAATCTACTTTAGAGATTTTAGAAAAAATAATTCACAAGCGCATTCAAATAGACGATAATCTTTTAGAAAAAAGCTTTAATTATTTTGTTACCAATGCCTTGTTATTTATAGATGTTATTGCATATAAACATTATTTAAAAACAGGTAGAATTTCTATTGAAGAAATAAAAGAAAAAGAAGCAACCATAGAAACCTTAACATTAAGTGCTTTAAATTCTAAAATGAATAAAACCGAATACGATGAAAGCTTAATTAAACTCTTTGAACAGTCTTTGCGCTATCAAAAAGACACCAACCTTATTTATAGTGAAGCCATAAAATTAATTTCCGATAAATTGCAAGCGTTATATATTCTTGATCTTTCGGCAATGGCCATGTGGAGTGATCGCATTATAGATGAAGACGAATCTACTTTTCTAAAACAACTAGGACAAAATTTATCTCTAAGTCCTTATGATATTACAACTGCCAAACGCTCTATTAAAGTATTTCATCATAATTACAAAGATGATATTGCGCTTTTAGGTTCAAAAAATATTGTAAAAACATTTTACAACAATTCCAGTAAAATGGTAAATAAATTAATTTCAAGAAATAGTAAACGTTTATTAAAAGAATTAAATGAAAGTAAAGAGCTAATGCTACTACTTACTCAATCTACTATTAGGGAATTAGATAAAAACGAACAAAAAAAGGTGCAACAGCAATTATTAGACATTTTTAAATCCATTCCAAGCCTTGCCATATTTATCTTGCCTGGTGGGGCTATACTATTACCCTTAGTTATAAAATTTATTCCCAAGTTATTGCCTAGTGCTTTCGATGATAATAGAATAGAAGAGCATTAATTATACAGGCTATTGTATTAAACATACCCCCTATTTACTTTGAAAAAGGGATAACATAACTTGATGTTTTTTGATTAAATTTTAATATCATTAGGATAAACCCATAAAGACTAGTTGTTTTTGCTTTAGAAATAATTTGAAATCACAATAAAAATACTTAACTTGCGTTGTAAATAATTGTTAACCTAGTTTTTTTCGAGAAGAAAATACTATTAATTACCCATTCATGTCCCCAAATCCATGAAAAAGTACATTGTTTTTTTATTTTTCGCTTTTCTTATTCAAACATTTTGTTACTCACAAAATGATTCGACTAGCTTTCAGTTAGCTGATATTGAAAAAATATCAGATTCTGTTTCATTTAATAATGCCTACAAGACCTTAGTAAAAACAACCACAAACAAAAAATACGATGAAGCTTTAATTTATGCAAATAAATTATTAGAAGTTGCAAAACTGTTACAAAATGATATCGATATTGGTAAGGTACACCAAGAGATAGGCATAATTAATAGGTATAAAAATCAAAAAATTAAAGCCATCTCAAGTTTTGAACAAGCAAGAATCTATTTTAAAAAAGCCAATTATCTTATCGGTGCTGCCGAAGCAAAGCGCTATATAGGGGCTTTAGAACATCAACTTGGTAATTTAGAAAAAGGAGCCGATTATTTATTAGATGCCACAATGGATTTTATGAAATTAAATGATTCCATCGGATTAATTAATGTCTACAATAATCTCGCAAATATTTACACCACTACAGATGATTTTGAAAACGCCAAAAAATATTACAAGAAATCTTTAGCCCTAATAAGGGCGATGAAAGAACCTAGAGAATTATCCCTAATGAATAACCTCTCTTATTTATATATTGACGAGAAAAAACCCGATAGCGCTAAAATAATACTAGATAAAGCGCTTAAAATAGGAAAGAAGAGAAAGAATTTTAAAAGTGTTGCTCAATCTTACAGTCTTTCAGCTAAAGTACATATAGCTAAAAAAGACTACTTAACGGCAAAGAAATATTACGATTCTACTTTACTTATTGGAGATAAAGCAGAATGGAAAATGTTAATGGTAAATGCAGAACAACAAATGGGATTAGTTTCTCTTCATTTAAAAAACTATAAAAAAGCCGATAAGCTTATCACTAGCGCTCGGAAGAAATTTACCAATTTTAAATCGGTTCCTTCATTACTAAAAAACTATGAACTTAGCGCTAAACTAGATTCTGCAAGAGGAGATTATGCTAGTGCATTAGCATGGCAAAAAAAACATCAAAAATTATCTGATAAAAAAACCTCTGAATCTACTAAAAAAAAAATAAGCTTTGCTAATGCCCGCTATGAAGAAAAATTAAGACATTTAAAACAAATTGACGAGCAGTCTAGGAAAGCACAAGAAGACAAGGCCGCGCTTTTTAGATATAAAATTTTTATTTATGTGGTTTTAGGCATTCTTTTAATTACAACAATCTTATTGTTCACAATTATTAAAAACAGAAAAGAAAGAAAGAAATATATTACCCAACTAAATGAATCTAATGAAATAAAAAACAAGCTTTTTTCTATAATTTCTCACGATTTAAAAAATGAAATTAGTGGTCTTGACGCTAGCCTTAGCTTAATGGAAGAAAATGCATTTTCACCTGAAGAATTTAAAGAAATCATCCCATTATTATCCAATAGAACCCACCAGACTTCTATTCTATTAAATAACTTATTGAATTGGTCTAAGTCTCAAATGAAAGAATTAAATGCCCGACCTGTATTGTTTGATATTACCGAAGTCATTACTAACAAATTTAATTATTTTAAACCTAGTGCTGAACAAAAAAATATTAAGCTAATCAATAAATTAGCGCCAACCGTAATATATGCAGATAAAGACATGTTTAGCATTATTGCTCAAAACTTAATTGCTAATGCTGTTAAATTTTGTGATTCAGGTGATTCGGTGACTTTGGCTTCTGAAGAACTGGATAAGCATTACAGAATTCATTTCATAGATACTGGAGTTGGTATTCATGATAGTAAAATACACAAATTATTTTCAGAAGATACTTTTACGACTACGGGGACTCAAAATGAAACTGGAACTGGTTTGGGTCTAAAAATATGCAAAGAACTTACTGAACTAAATAGCGGTGAAATAAAAGTAGAAAGCTCGGTTGGAAGTGGTAGTACTTTTAGTGTTTTATTTCCAAAAGCGAGTTAATCTATTATTCTAACCATTTTTTAAAGTCTCTAACACGTTCGCGAGCAACAATAACATCACTTTCTTTATAAGAGTGAAGCTTAATTTGCAATCTTGAATTAGTATAACTAACGATATCATTTATAGCATTTATATTCACGTAAAATTTTCTGTTTATTCTAAAAAACACATTTGGTTCCAGATCATCTCTTAACTCTTCTAAACTTTTATCTATTAAATAATTACGCCCTTCTTTCGTGTGCAAGTAGGTGCCTTTATTTTCGCTATAAAAACATTCTATTTCATCAATATTTATAAGCTTTAAATGTTGCCCTACTTTTACCGATAATCTTTTTTTATACGCTTTCGCTTTTGGATCTATTAAGAGCTTTTTTATGTCATCAAAGTTTAACGATACGTTTTGCGTTATAGGAAGTCTTGCTTTGTATTTAGATACTGCCGTTGCTATGTCTTCTTCATCTATGGGCTTAAGCAAATAATCAATACTATTTAATTTAAAGGCTTGTAATGCATACTCATCGTAAGCAGTGGTAAAAATAATCGCAGATTTTATTTCAATGGTTTCAAAAATTTCAAATGATAAACCATCGCTTAATTGGATGTCTAAAAAAATGAGGTCGGGATGAACATTATTTTTAAACCATTCTATAGATTCTTCAATAGAATGTAAAAGTGCTTCTGCTTCAATGTTTATACTTTGTAATAATCGTTGTAATCTTCTTGCAGAAGGCTTCTCATCTTCTATAATTATGACTCGCATTTAAATAATTATTCTATTTTACCTCAAAGATAGAATTTATACCTGTTCTAAATTAAATATTTCTTTAAAATATAACTTTCTATTATAATGCTGAAATAATGTTATGTTTTGATTAAAACGAAAAGTAGTTTAGGGCTAAAAAATTAAAACTTGATTTACCTCATTATTTATGCCATCAAACTAAAGAAAAAAGAGGCTGTCTGAAAAGTATTTTTAATCGTCCTTCTGTCCCGAAACTCCGGGATATTTCAGAATCTCATAATGTGACGTGTTAGTCTTTTGTGAGAACCTGAATCAAGTTCAGGTTGACGAAATGTAACTTTTTAGACAGCCTACTTGTTTTAAAGACCTTGACACTATTTAGCTTCTTATGATTCCCAAAAGTTTCAATTTTGGAGTTTAAAAGAGTTGGATTAAGAAATCATAAAACGCTAAGCGAAATACCAATCAAACCAAGAGAATTAATGAGATGCTCCTGTGGGGCTAATCTGAAACCCAAAGCCTCCGTTTTAACGGAGGTTTTTTGCTACATTGTAGTAGCTAAATATCTTAGAGTTGTTTTTACGGATGTGGTAGATTGAGTTTTAGTTGAAGTTTGTTCAGCTATTTTGGATTGTTATAAAGTATATTTTTTGGAAATAGTGACGGATAACAATCATGTTCATTTTTTAATTCAAAGTGCTCCTTCCCATATCGCTAAATCAATATAAAATAACACCAATATTCATAGAAAAAACTTAGATTTTCATTTTAAAAAGCCTCGGTTTAGCTAAGGCTGTACCTGTGTTTTTTGCCTTAAACTCTAGTTAAAAAGCAGTTATGATGGGGTTAGTTATGGATTAAAGGATATTTTGTAAATACACTTTAGTGTATGGCTATAAGTTTATGATCGATTTCGCAAAATAGAAAATGAGCCCTGTTGGCCCCTCCAAAAGTATGGTTGGTGTCAATTTCTTCAATAAAATTCTGCGATTTGTTTAAAGCTTGTACCCCTTTTTCATTTAGAGTAAGTGATTCGTTAGTGATATAGAAAAAAGGCGTAAGCCTATTTATGATTCGTTCTAATTGTATATCTCCAAAACCATAGTAACCTTGATTACGCAGTGCATAACGCAATAAATGCTTTTTAGATTTTATAGGGTGGGTGTTTACTAAATTAATAATGTTATGTTCAAGACCATTTAGACCAGTTTGGGAATTAGAAAAACGTTGGATATGCGCTTTCAGGCACATTCCCATGTATTTATAATTTGAAGGCTGCGCAATTAACGCTTTTAATAAATGATGATCTTGCCCACAATAAATAGACCATGCGTTTTGGGCTAGAGCAATATCATTTTCTGTTAATTTTATTTTTTTCTCGTAATGGAATTTAAGTTGTTTAGGGCTTAACTCTGGCAAGCCTTTTAGGTCTTTTTCTCCTTTTACGTTTCCGCTACATACTAGATAAAGCGGGGCTTTTACATATTTTTGTTTTAATAAACTAATAACTGCAATTAGATTAATATGGCAAAACAAATCGTACTCAAACCAAAGGATGATTTCATTATAATTTTCCAGCTGGTTAAGCGCATTTAAAGTGGCGATAAAGGCACTTTCTTTGTAATCCAAATGATAGGTTTGTTCTATAAATTTTTTTCTAATTGAGATAAATTCTGGCGTGTCTATGTTTTTAATTGTAGGGCCTTCACATAACATTTCATGCCAAGTAATTAAGTCGCCTTCAAAATTTAATTCCTTAAGATAATTGGTGAGGCTAGATCCATTAGTAATATGTAAAGTGCTATTACTCATCGTTATCCGCCAACGCGTTTTACTTTAAATCCTTTGTCTTTAAGCATTTCCATTATTTTATCGCGATAATCACCTTGAATAATTATTTTATCGTCTTTAAAACTTCCACCAACACTTAATGCTTTTTTTATTTCTTTTGCCAAATTTTTAAAATCTGCTGTTGCTCCAGTATATCCCTCTAAAATAGTGATGGGTTTTCCTTTTCGTTTTTCGTATTTACATAAAATAGGTGCCTCTTGAAGCCACAGCTCATTTTTCGATTCTTCTTTGTTTTTTGGTACTTCAGGCGTGTGGTCTGGGAAAAGGTTTTGTAATTGGTCTTTTAAATCCATAATAAATTAAGCTTTTACTAATCCGAGTTCTAGTAATCGTTCCTGTAAAAATTCTCCAGCAGTAATATCCTCAAATTGTTTAGGGTGATTGTGGTCTATGCAATTTTCTAAAACATTTAATTTCATTTCACTAATGGGGTGCATAAAAAATGGAATAGAGTAACGGGAAGTTCCCCAAAGCTCTCGTGGCGGATTTACAACTCGGTGTATGGTCGATTTTAATTTATTATTCGTATGTCTGGACAACATGTCGCCCACATTAATCATTAACTCATCAGGTTTGGCAATAGCATCTATCCATTCACCATTATTATTTTGTACTTGTAAACCACGACCTTGCGCGCCCATTAGCAACGTAATTAAATTAATGTCGCCATGAGCAGCAGCGCGAACGGCGTTATGAGGTGCTTCGGTAATAGGCGGGTAGTGAATGGGTCTTAGAATTGAATTCCCATTATAAATATAGGCATCAAAATACGTTTCTTCCAATTCTAAATACAAGGCTAAAGCACGTAACACATATTTTGCCGTTTTCTCCAGCATGCGAAAAGCTTCTTTTCCAACGGTATTAAACTTTGGTAACTCTTTTACAATAACGTTATCAGGATATTTATTTTTAAGCGCCTCATTATGTTCTACATATTGCCCAAAATGCCAAAACTCTTTTAAATCGCCTTCTTTTTTGCCTTTAGCACTTTCTTTTCCAAACGAAACATAACCGCGTTGTCCTCCAATATCTGGGATTTCATAATTTTGTTTCGTTTCAACAGGCAGTTGAAAAAAATGCTTTATTTCTTCATATAAATCATTAACCAATGTGTCTTCAAGAAAATGCCCTTTTAAGGCAACAAAACCGATGTCTTCATAAGCCGTACCAATACTGTTAACAAATTGTTGTTTGCGCTTATCATCGTTCGATAAAAAATCTTTTAAGTTAACACTTGGTATACTAGTCATAATAACGATTCATTTTATATTGCTTCGTCTACAAATGTAGCGAAAATACGTTTATTTTAATGCGGAGTTTTTTTTATATTAAATCACTTTTCGTGGCAATTATACTATATTTGATAAACACTTTTTATGAGTACTGGAAAAATAAAACCCGTTTTTAACTACGATATTAAGGGTATAAAAAAGCAAACCGTATTGGCATTGTATGCCAATTTATTAAAACCTAGATTGGTTGAAGAAAAAATGCTAATTCTTTTACGTCAAGGAAAGATTAGTAAGTGGTTTTCGGGTATAGGTCAAGAGGCCATATCGGTAGGGGTTACTATGGCTATGAAGCCCGAGGAGTATATTTTACCAATGCATCGAAATTTAGGCGTTTTTACCACCAGAGCAATACCATTGTTTCGATTGTTTTGCCAATGGCAAGGTAAGGCTTCTGGCTTTACTAAAGGAAGAGATCGCAGTTTTCATTTTGGCACTCAAGAATACAATATTGTTGGAATGATTTCACATTTGGGACCGCAATTAGGTGTAGCCGACGGTATTGCTTTGGCCAGTAAATTGAAGCATAAAAAACAAGTTACCGCAGTATTCACTGGAGAAGGCGGGACTAGTGAAGGCGATTTTCATGAAGCTTTAAATGTGGCTTCGGTGTGGCAATTGCCAGTACTTTTTTGTATCGAAAATAACGGTTATGGTTTATCTACTCCTACTAATGAACAATACCATTGTAAAAATTTAGCCGATCGCGCCCTAGGCTATGGTATGGAATCTCATATTGTAGAGGGAAATAACATTATAGAAGTGTACCGTTCTGTTTCAAAAATAACGGCATCGATACGCAGAAAACCACGTCCTGTTTTAATAGAATTTAAAACATTTAGAATGCGCGGTCATGAGGAGGCCAGTGGCACTAAGTATGTCCCCAAAAAAATAATGGAAACCTGGGCTAAAAAGGATCCTATTGAGAATTATAAGAACTTTTTATTAGAAAAAGGCTTGCTTACTAATTCTGATAATGAAACGCTTATTGCAAAAATAAAAACTGAAATCGATAGTGCTTTGGTTGATGCTGCTGCAGAAAAGACCATTATTCCATCTGAAACAAATGAATTATATGATGTGTTTCAAAAGTTTGTATATCAGGATATTAAAAATAATAGAAACACAAAAGAATTACGTTTGGTTGATGCCATATCTGAAGGCTTAAAACAATCCATGGCGCGCCATAGCGATTTAGTAATTATGGGGCAAGACATTGCTGAATATGGAGGTGTTTTTAAAATTACTGATGGTTTTGTTGCTGCTTTTGGCAAAGATCGTGTTAGAAACACGCCCATTTGCGAATCTGCTATAATAGAAACGGCAATGGGGCTTTCCATTGCTGGAATAAAAAGCATTGTAGAATTACAGTTTAGCGATTTTGTAACTTCAGGATTTAATCCTGTTGTGAATTATCTTGCAAAGTCCCATTACCGTTGGAATCAAAATGCCGATGTCGTATTGCGAATGCCTTGTGGTGCTGGCGTTGCTGCTGGACCTTTTCACTCGCAAACAAACGAGGCTTGGTTTACAAAAACACCAGGTTTAAAAGTGGTTTACCCTGCCTTTCCTTACGATGCAAAGGGATTATTAGCCACCGCAATTAATGATCCTAATCCAGTGCTGTTTTTTGAACACAAAGCGCTCTACAGAAGCATTAGGCAAGAAGTCCCCGTAGATTATTACACGTTGCCTTTTGGTAAAGCCTCTTTAATAAAAGAAGGAAATGAAGTTACTGTAATTGCTTATGGAGCAGCTGTACATTGGGCCATAAGCACTTTAAACAAGCATGAAAGTATAAGCGCAGATCTGATTGACCTTCGCTCGCTTCAGCCTTTAGATACTGATGCCATATACACTTCTGTTAAAAAAACAGGACGCGCCATTATTTTACAAGAAGATTCTTTGTTTGGTGGCATTGCTAGTGATATCTCTGCGCTTATCATGGAAAACTGTTTTGAATATTTAGATGCTCCTGTAAAAAGAGTAGCAAGTATGGATACGCCCATACCATTTATAAATCAGTTAGAAGACCAGTATTTATCCAGAGACAAATTTGAGGCAGCCTTATTAGCCTTATTGGCTTTTTAGGAATGTTTCTAGACGTTTTTTCCTAGTGTTTAACCGCTAAAAAATTGAGCGAAAATTAAAAAAAGCAAATGTTGGCGACATTTGCTTTTTAGGTTGGTTGACCATTTTAGAATAATTCTAAAATTTTTAAGCGAGTAGTTGATAAAAAAACTTAATTAAATTAGTCAAACGCTTGTATTATGTCTTCAATTTAATCATTTATTTGGGAATAAATTGCATGCAACTTTCATTTATATGAATATTTTATCAATATTATTTTATTACTACTAAATATTTATATTTTTGATGGGTATTTGTTTTTTTTAACTTTAAAAACGTTTTTTTTTTTAGAATTTACCTACTATAGATAAAATGCAAGAATATACTGATTAAATGAGCTTACGCATTAAAATCTTAACCAATTGATCAAGAAAGCTTTGGGAGGTTATATCAGGAGGTTTTTTTAAAAGATTAAACAAGGTATATTTTTTTGTTCTGTAACTACTCATTTATCATTTTTTTTAAAGAAAATTTAGACCTAAAACACACTATTTCAAAAGCAAAAACCTGTAGAATTCAATTTTTTTTATAATTTTTTTAGTAATTAGGTATGGTTTTTGGTTTATATTAGACTATATAGATAATTAATTATCATAATGAAATTATTTTTAAGCCTTTTATTTTTGTTTTTTTCGCTACAGTTGACTGCTCAATTTGATAGTGAAAATAAATCTATAGCCATTCCTGCTGAAGCGGTTGATGAACCTGATGCAGATAATGCGGTGGATATTATTCCTGAAAAAAAGAAGAGTGAGGTAAAGCCCGAAGATACAGATAATACTATTATAGCACCAAAAGAAATAGATGTTGCAACCTTGCCTAAAAAGTCATTTTCAATGATAGAGGATAATAACTTTAGAAACCCTGCCGAATTGTATCAGGGGCAGCTTACTAAACAGTTAAGTCTTAGAAAGCGAAAAGAAAATAATAATAATGGCAATACTACCGATCAGTTTTTAGGCGAAGTACGAACAACAGCCATAAAAGTGAATGTGATTTATCGCGACCACCAATACCCAGATGGCGATTTAATTCGTGTGTTTGTTAATGGTGATATTGTTAGACCCAGTGTATTATTAACTTCTGGTTTTAATGGTTTTAATATCGATTTAGAAGTGGGAATAAATAAAATAGATTTCCAAGCCTTAAATCAGGGCAGTTCGGGGCCTAATACTGCCGAATTTCAAATTCTTGATGAAAACGGCAATACTGTTGCTGGTAATCAATGGAATCTAGCAACGGGAGTAAAAGCAACTATTATACTAACAAAACCCGATCCTAAAGAAGATCCCAAAAAACAATAGTAGGACTTTCGTTAGTTCGATTTTTCGTAGAGAAATGATGAAAAATGTATAGAGAACAGTACGACAAATTGTGGTAACTTCTCGATACAAATTTACGCCGCTACGCTCTGTAAATTCACTCGAAGAGACGAGTAATATTTATGCAGAGTCGAAAAAAATAAAAGATACTATTTTAAAAAAAGGAAGTTATTAAATACTCTACCACGAAACGAACTTCGTCATGCTGATGCCTATCAGCATCGCACAACATTGAAAACGAGTAAGACCCTGAAATACCCCGATGCTTCAGGACATGATGACGCCAGAAAAACATGGTTTTTATCAAAAAATTTAAATTAATTCAATGAAAACCAGACAATTCAAACTTTTTTTTTAAAAAGGAAGTTATTAAACATGCTTAACAATCGAACAAACGCCGTCATGCTGATGCCTATCAGCATCACACACATTGAAAACGAGTGAGATCCTGAAATATCCCGATGCTTCAGGACATGATGACACTAGAAAACAAACGGTTTTTTTCAAAAAGTTTAAATCACTTTAATTTATTTAGCTCAAACCCTTTCCCTCTTATTTACCTTATTTAAAAAGTAAGACGGATAAATACCGGTTTGTTTGTAAAAGGCAGTAGAAAACGATTGGGTATTACTATATCCAGCTTCAAAAGCAATGGCTTTTATGGTGTATTGCCTTAAAGTGTGTTCGTTTTTTAAGCGATTTACAATGTGGTTGATTCTTAAGGTGTGCAAATAATTACTAAACGAGGTGTGTTTTAAAAGCTTAACGGCTTTAGATAAATAATTAGAGTTGGTATTTAATTGCTCGGCGAGTTTGGCTAAGGAGAGTTTGGGTTCTAAAAAATCGTTATTGTTTTCAAATTGTATTAAGCCTTCTTGAATACGCTCTAAAACAGCACTGGACAATTCTGTTTTATTGGTCTCTGGTAATGGCGTTGGGGTAGAAGGCAAAGCCGTATTCGCAAGTAAGGCCTTATATTTTTTTAAATAACGCCGTTGTTTACTGTAATAGAAAGCACCACCTATAAGTAGCACCAATAAGGCGCTTATTAAGCCTATTTTTACACTTTTATCTCTCCGGGTTTTAGTATTTAACTGATTAATTATTTTTTGTTTTTGATTTAACACATAAGGCGTATCATATCGTTTTATGATTTTAGCGTTTAAGAGGTTTTTTTTGTTATTAACACTATCAAATCGTATTAAACCATTCAAATATTTTAGTTCTTTTTTTGTATTGTTCGTGTTTTTATAATGTTCTATTAAATTTTCATAAAGTTCTCTAAATTCTCGCGAATTATTATCGCTTTTTACAGCTAGTGATTCTGCTACAACAGCATGCGTTAAAAATAAATCTTTCTTTTTTTGGTATTTATAAATGTTGCTCAATAAAAAATGAGCATTAGCCTTATCAGCATCAATGACTTTGGGAATAGCTTTTTCTAGACTATCAGTAGCTTTAGAATAGTCTTTCTTATAATAATTAATAATTCCATTAAAATAAACATAATCATAATAGCTAATGCTATATTTTGATTTAAAGGGTTTAAATTCTTTAAGTGCATTGTTTATATATTGGTTTGCGATTTCATATTCTTTTAAATTAATATAATCATATATTATGTAGCCAAGTGTTAAATGATAATCTGCTTTATTTTCTTTTTTATAATTTGGTATTTTAATTAAAGAATCATAGATGTTTTTATGTATGTTAAGGGCGCCTCTATAATCTCCAGCAACACTTTTTAGATTAGCAATACTTAATCTTAAATCTGCGATTTGTTCTATATTGTTTTTTTTATAAGCATGATTTAGAGCAATCAGGTAATATTTAAGTGACTTATCATATAAATCGTTAATATCATATTGATATCCTTTTAAAAAATATCCTAATGCTGGATAAAATTTATGATTTGAATTTTTTGATAGTGAGATTATGGTATCTGCATATTTTATTGCTGTATCTAGTTTACTTATAAGTGCGTAATAATAATATCCTCTACATATTTGTATCGTGTCACCCGTTTTTAAAGATTTTTTAAAATAAATGTTTGCAATATTTCTATGCTCTAAAGTATCGTCAGTCTTATAAAAAGCAGAATGAAGCGCTTCAAACGACATTTTCTCTAATGAATCTATAGGAATTTCT
>CALDCO010000052.1 GCA_937937185.1 uncultured Flavobacteriaceae bacterium | reverse complement strand
ATCCTATTAATCAATTTATTAATGTTTTAATCTTGAGACACTTAATGATCGTAAGCATTTAAATTTTGATTTAAAAAGTTAAAAAACGATAGTTATTTTATAGTCCATGATTATTTAATAAAAAAGGAGAGTTATAGAATAGTCGAATAAATGGATTTAGATAAGAGCGCCAAATGGCGCTCTTTGTTTTGATGCAAGTACTATTAATTACACGCCAGGCAAATCTCCAAATGCTTTAAGAGGCAAATTAGAAGACCCCATTAAACATTTATCGATATGGTGCGCTGCTTGTCTTCCTTCTGAAATAGCCCAAACAATTAACGATTGTCCTCGACGCATGTCTCCTGCAGTAAAAATACCAGCGACATTCGTTTTATAATCTTTTTCAGTAGCCTTTATATTGGTTCTAAAATCCACATCTATTCCAAACTGTTCTGACAATGTTTTTTCAGCACCTGTAAAACCAAGCGCCAATAAAACTAAGTCACAATCCCATTTTTTTTCGGTGCCTTTAATTTCTTTTAATTCTGGGCGTTCCCCTTCTTTAAATAACCATTCTACTTCAACCGTTATTAATCCATTTAAGTTCCCGTTTTTATCTCCTAAAAATTCTTTTGTTGAAACACTAAAAAACCGTTCAACACCTTCTTTATGGGAAGAGCTCTCTCTTAATCTCATAGGCCAATACGGCCAAGGTTGATTTGCTGGACGCCCAACAGTAGGTTTGTTTAATATTTCAAAATTAACCACAGAGTTTGCACCATGACGATTAGAGGTTCCTATACAATCTGAACCCGTATCACCTCCTCCAATAACAATAACATTTTTTCCCTTTGCTGTGAGTTCTTCTTTAAAATTGGTAATCCCATCTACTCTTTCATTATTTTGTTTTAAAAAATCCATCGCTTGATGCACGCCTTTTAAATGCGCACCTTTAATAGGAATACTTCTCCTTACCGTTGCGCCTCCACAAAGTAAAATAGCATCATATTCACTTTTTAAAGTTTCTACACTTACATTCTTACCAACATGGGCTTTGGTCTTGAATATAATGCCCTCTTCTTCAAGAACAGCAATTCTTCGGTCTATCACTGTTTTTTCTAACTTAAAATCTGGTATCCCGTAACGTAGTAACCCGCCAAGCTTAGCATCTCTCTCAAATACAGTAACTAAATGACCGGCTCTATTTAATTGTTGCGCCGCGGCTAATCCAGATGGTCCAGATCCCACTATTGCAATTTTCTTTCCTGTTCTCTTTTTTGGCGGTTGTGCTACAATCCAACCTTCGTCGAAAGCAATTTCTACAATATTTTTTTCAATATTTTCAATTGAAACTGGGTCTTCATTAATTCCTAAAACACAGGCTTCCTCACATGGCGCTGGACATAGTCTACCTGTAAATTCAGGAAAATTATTTGTAGAATGTAATATTTTAGCGGCTTCTTTCCATCGTCCTTTATAAACATAATCGTTAAAATCTGGAATTAAATTTCCTAATGGGCAACCACTATGGCAAAAGGGAATACCACAATCCATACAACGCGCACCTTGATCTTTAAGTGCAGACTTCTCCATGGGTATGGTAAATTCTTTATAATTCTTAAGTCGCTGCTCTACTTTATCGTAGGCCTCTACTTCTCTTTTTATTTCTAAAAACCCCGTAATCTTTCCCATAATTATTAAACTGATAGTTGTTTTTCTTGTTCTAATCGTATTAAAGCTTGTTTGTATTCTTCTGGCAATACTTTAATAAATTTAGGAAGTTCTTTTTCCCAATTTTCGAGAATACGTTGCGCCAAAGGGCTTAACGTTGAATTATAATGCTTTTCTATAAGTCCTTTTAATTCTATTACATCTTCTGGCAAGACGACCTCATCAAGATTTAACCCTTCCTTATTACATTGTTTCTCAAATGTGTTTTTATTGTCGTATATATAGGCAATTCCGCCACTCATTCCGGCTCCAAAATTACGTCCTACTTCTCCCAAAACCACAGCTCTTCCTCCAGTCATGTATTCGCAACCATGATCTCCAATCCCTTCCACAACGGCTTTAACTCCAGAGTTTCTTACGCAAAATCGTTCTCCAGCTTTTCCATTAATAAAAGCTTCTCCCGATGTGGCACCATAAAAGGCCACATTGCCAATTATAATATTATCTTCAGGAACAATTGTAGATTGGTCTGGCACTTTTACAATAAGCTTTGCTCCAGATAAGCCTTTCCCTATATAATCGTTAGAATTTCCATTAATTACAAGAGTTAAGCCTTTTGTTGCAAAAGCCCCAAAACTTTGCCCTGCAGATCCTGTAAAATTAATTTTCAATGTGTTTTCTGGCAGACCTTGGGCACCGTATATCTTAGAAATCTCATTACTTAAAATCGCTCCAAAGGCACGATCCATATTTGTTATTTTAGATTCTAAAACCGTTTTTTCTTTTCTAAATAATGCAGGGTGTGCTTTGCTAATTATTTTAAAATCTAGTGACTTTTCTAAATCATGATCTTGCACTTCGGTGTTGTATAGTTTAACGTCTTTAGGCACGTCCACTTTATGAAGAATTGACGACAAATCTAAACCGTTAGCTTTATAAAAAGAGATGGTTTTATTCCGATTTAATTTTTGAACCTGTCCCACCATTTCATTAACGGTTCTAAACCCTAACTGCGCCATGATTTCTCTTAACTCTTGCGCTATGAAGTACATAAAATTAACAACATGCTCTGGTTTTCCTTTAAATTTTTTGCGTAACTCGGCATTTTGGGTAGCAATACCAACAGGACAGGTATTTAAATGGCACACACGCATCATAACACAGCCTGAGGCGACTAAAGGCGCTGTAGCAAAACCAAATTCTTCAGCACCTAGTAAACAAGCTATAGCGACATCGCGTCCTGTTTTTAACTGCCCATCGCATTCAAGGACGACTCTATTCCTTAAATTGTTCATTACTAAAGTTTGCTGTGCTTCAGCCAAACCTAATTCCCAAGGTAAGCCTGCATGTTTTAGCGAGGTTAGAGGAGTTGCTCCGGTTCCGCCATCATGACCAGATATTAAAATCACATCACCTTTAGCCTTAGCGACTCCTGCTGCAACCGTACCTACACCTACTTCAGACACTAATTTTACATTAATTCGAGCCTCTCTATTTGCCGATTTTAAATCATAAATTAATTGTGATAAGTCTTCAATGGAGTAAATATCATGATGAGGTGGCGGCGAAATTAAGCCTACATAAGGGGTTGAATTTCTTGTTTTGGCAATATCAGGATTTACTTTTGGTCCTGGCAACTGCCCGCCTTCTCCAGGTTTTGCACCTTGAGCCATTTTTATCTGAATTTCAGAAGCATTGGTTAAATAGTTTGAGGTCACACCAAAACGCCCTGAAGCCACTTGTTTTATGGCCGAATTTTTCCAATCGCCATTATAATCTTTATAAAATCGTTCTTCGTTTTCACCCCCTTCGCCAGAATTACTTTTTCCTCCTATTCGATTCATCGCCACTGCTAAATTCTCATGGGCCTCCTTACTTATAGAACCGTAGGACATCGCTCCCGTTTTAAATCGTTTTACGATTTCGGTCCATGGCTCTACTTCTTCCAAGGGAATAGGATCGTAATTATCGAATTCAAACAACCCTCTAATGGTCATTAACTGCTCCGATTGTTCATTTACCAATTTAGAATATTCTTTATAAGTCGCTGGTTTATTACTTCGAACAGATTCTTGTAATTTAGCGATGGTTAATGGGTTAAATAAATGTTTCTCTCCATCTCTTCGCCATTTATAATGCCCGCCAAAATCTAAATTTAAATCGGCTTCTATGTACTCTGTCTTATAGGCTTTTTTATGGCGTTTAAAAATTTCTTTTTCAATTTCTCTTAAACCAATGCCTTGAACTCTAGTGATGGTATTAGGAAAATAAGTACTTACTACTTTTGTATTTAAGCCAATGCACTCGAACAATTGAGAGCCACGATAAGAATTTAAAGTAGATATTCCTATTTTATTCATGACTTTAAGAATCCCCATTCCTACGGCTTTGTTGTAGTTTTTAATTGCCGATAAATAATCCAAACCGTGAATTTCTTTTTCCTCAACCTGTTTATAAACTATTTCATTAACGATATAAGGATTAACTGCACTAGCGCCATACCCAAAAAGTAATGCAAAATGATGTACCTCTCGCGGCTCGGCAGATTCGATAATTAAGCTTACTTTTGCTCGTTTACCTATTTTATATAGTTCATGATTTACATACGAGCAGGCCAACAGCGCCGGAATGGGTGCAAATTTTTCATTCACCCCTCTATCAGATAAGATAATAATATTTCCACCTTCATCTATTGCTTTTGAAGCCTGTTTAACAATATTTTCTAAAGCACATTCTAATTTATTTAATCCTTTATCAATTTCATATAAAATAGGAATCGTCGTTACAACAAAATCTGGATTAACCCCATAATTTTTAATTTTATCTAAATCGTGTTTAGAGATTACTGGGTTTTGAATTTTAAGTTTACGACATTGATCTTCATTAGTTTCAAAAAGATTAACATCACTTCCAAGCGTTAAACTAATATCTGTAATTAACTTCTCGCGAATACCATCTAAAGGCGGGTTGGTTACTTGAGCAAATAATTGCTTGAAGTAGTTATATATTAATTGTGGGCGCTCTGATAATATGGCGATGGGCGCATCATTACCCATAGACCCAATGGGTTCTTTCCCAGCTTGCGCCATTGGTTGTATAATGACTCTTAAATCTTCCTCGGTATAACCAAAAACCACTTGCCTTTTTATTAAATCGTCTTCTTCGTGTTGTATTGGTCCTTTTTTTGCAGGAATGTCCCTTAAATGCACTAAATTTTTATCTAACCATTTTTTATAAGGACGTTGAGAAACAATATCTTCTTTAACTTCTTCATCATTAACTATACGACCTTGGTTCATGTCTACCAAAAACATTTTACCTGGCTCTAAACGCCCATGACATTCTACATTTTCAGGTTCAATTTCTATAACTCCCGTTTCAGAAGACATGATTACAAAACCATCTTTAGTTACAGAATAACGAGACGGTCGTAAACCGTTTCTATCTAAAACGGCGCCAATATAATTTCCATCTGTAAAGGGAATAGATGCTGGACCATCCCACGGCTCCATGATGCATGAGTTGTACTCATAGAATGCTTTTTTAGCCTCAGGCATGTCTGGGTTTTTTTCCCAGGCCTCTGGAACCAGCATCATCATTACTTCAGGTAATGATCGCCCCGTCATTAACAATAACTCCACCACCATATCCATAGAAGCCGAATCTGATTTCCCTGGGAGAATAATAGGAAAAATACTTTTAAGATCTTCTCCAAACCACTCGCTTTCCATAAGTTCTTGGCGAGACAATACTCTAGAGGCATTACCTCTTAGCGTATTAATCTCTCCATTATGGCACATATAACGAAACGGTTGCGCAAGGTCCCAAGTGGGGAAAGTATTGGTTGAAAAACGCTGATGGACCAGCGCTAAACGAGTTACCAAAGAAGGGTCTTGCAAATCGGTATAAAACAATTTAATATCTTCAGGAATTAGAAGCCCCTTGAATATGATTATTTTTGTTGAAAGACTTGGCAAATAAAAACGAGCGCTCTCAGACAATTTTGAATTATAAATATGATGCTCTGCTTTTTTACGAGCTGTAAATAATTTTAAATTAAATTTAAAATCATTTTCTGTAGTCTTAGCCTTTCCTATAAATATTTGTTTAATATATGGTACGGTTTCAGCAGCAATTTCACCTAATACAGAGGAATCTACAGGAACATCTCTCCAACCTATAATGGTCAACCCTTGTTCCTTTATAAAAGATTCGAATTTTTCAATACAATAATTGCGTTGGTTTGCTTTTTGAGGTAAAAACACATTACTAACTGCATATTCTCCGGCTTTAGGCAAACTAAAATCACAATTTTTTACAAAAAAATCGTGAGGAATGTCTATTAATATTCCAGCGCCATCTCCTGTTTTTCCATCTGAACTCACTGCGCCTCTGTGCTCTAATTTTTCAAGAATTTCTAAGGCCTTGTGAATAATTGAATTGGATTTATTTCCTTTCAAACTACATATAAAACCTGCTCCACAATTTTCATGTTCAAATTCTGGCAAATAGAGCCCTTGTTTAGTTAGCATAATAGATAAATTTTATAGTTATTTTCTCATATCTAGCCTACCAAAATAGACCTAAGAATTCTAATAATAAAATTGACCTTACATTATTTCCATTTTACAAAAATAAGAGCCTTAAAAAACCAATTATTCATTTTCTGGCAGGGTATTTTAACAAAACAATAATTGAATTTTCTCTGTAAACAGGAAGTTTCTCTATTAATGAATTAACCAGTTGCCATTTCGAATATAAATTT
>CALDCO010000051.1 GCA_937937185.1 uncultured Flavobacteriaceae bacterium | reverse complement strand
GAATACCTTAGCCGAAAACGTCTCTCGTTTGCAGGCCGAATCCTTAAAATTTTTAGGCGGCTTTAGTGATCCATTACCTTGGAACATGGAAACAGCCGTAAAGATTCCTGATTTAAAAGAAGATCAAAATCAACAACCTTATGTTACCGATTTTAATTTTGAAGACACCAAAACGGGAGCGTATAGCGGCCTCTACCATTGGTTTGGGCTAGAGCCAGTTGGCGATGAGCGTACAAGTTTAACCTTTAGTGTGTTTATACCAGCAGATGGGACAAATAAGTTTTATTATTACAATCATGCCTCAAAAAAGCAAGGTTATGCGGGGGTTTCTGCCATGCCTTTAAAAGTTATAGAATCTAGAAAAGAATACGACTGGTCGGTTAACAAACCTGTAGAGTTTAGGCCCTATATAAAAAATATCGCTGGAAGAAAACGCTTATTTTTTCTAGGAACCATTTCTGCAATAAGAGAAGGGAGCGATAATTTTGATGGTTCTGCAACACCCGATTTGGCACTAATCGATAGTGAGTATAGAGACGTTGTTTGGATTGATGCTAAACACCCAAGCCAATGGGAAAAAACAGTTTACGACCAGCTTAATGAAGCTTGGCGCTCTAGTGAAGGCATAGGGGAGTATTTTGTTGAAGACGAAAAAATTATTGAGGCTGCCAATCAAGGTGAAGGCTTTGAAATTAAACCAGATAGCACTAAACAGCAAACACCAACTTTAGCCAAAGAAGAAACAGTAGCTTCCATTAAAAGAAAAATAGATTCTATTAAACAGTCTCGAAAAGACTTAGAAATAGAAAGACTTAAACGAGAATTAGATTCATTGAAGCAATTGAAAGATTAATAGATTTGCATTTGTGATCATCCAAAAAAACAGTGTCTTTGGTTTTAATATATACAAAAGACAACGTATTGCATACGAAAAGATAGAATTTGAAATACGAGACATTCACTGTGACGATATAGGTCTTTATGTAATTGGTGAAAATCCACATTTAGAATTTAATTACGTAAATATTTTTGAAAAAAGAGATTGGTCAAAAATAGCTTTCGAAACAATAAGTCTAGCGATATTAAATCTGGTATTAGATCAAATTATCGATATTTATGAATTTGAAGATAAAGAGTATTACTTGTCTGGTTTTCATATAAGAACAATTAAGGGCTATCACTTTAAAGTTCTAAATTCGATTAAAAAGGATGATTTATTGTCAAAAGATATATTCATAAAAATAAAAAGTGTTGAAAAACAGATTTATGTAGGGGATAAACTCAATAAATTGATAAGAGAAATCTTAGACATATATTTGGCTAACGGAGAGTTTAATAGACCCCAAAAACGATTTGTAACTGAAATTTTGAAACGATATGCTAAAAAATTGAAATGGCTTAAAATAGAAGAAACAACGAAATTATTAGGTATATATAAGGATTATAAAATAGATTTTAATAAAATTTATATTCCAAGAATTAATATGCAGCACAGTGATTTAAAAGAAGCTCATAAAGAACTGTTTAGAGATAATCCAATATATAGAAGATTTACTAAAAAACTTAAAGAATTATTACAAAATGATTTTGAGAGAAGAAAGCCTAAAAATGATTAGTATTTACAATTCTGTTATAGAGGAAACTCCATCTTAATATTACTTCGTTTATAAGGCGAATTTTCTTCAACGGGGATTTCTTTAAAACCAAATTTCCGATAAATATAAATGGCATTTTCTAAAATAGTATTAGAGTAGAGAAGGAGTCGTTTAAATTGTTTGGCTTTGGCAAAATCGATACAATGTTGCATTAATTGTTGGCCAATTTTATGCCCGCGGTGCTTAGGAGAAACCGCCATTTTAGTAAGCTCAAAACCCGCTTCATTTTTAAGTGGCATTAAGGCGACAGTGCCAACAACTTCATGGTTTAACTTAGCGAAAAATATATACCCTTTTTTATCAATAATATAAGTTTCGGGTTTGCTTAACACGTCTTCATCGAAGGGCTCTACATAAAAATATGTTTTTAGCCATTCAATATTTAAATCGTAAAAAGTACTCGCGTATTTTTTATCAAAAGGAATAATTTTTATAGCCATAATCTTAAGATGAGTTACATAGTAAAAATAAAATTTATCTAGAATTAGCTCTAATAAAATCGGTAATTAAATAAGCGATTAGTTTACCAATTTGCAGTTCATTTTTTTTGGTAGCTATGGCTTCACAAATATGTAAATAAGTAGCATGTTTATGCTGACCAAAATAGTGAATAAACTGCCTTGATTTTTCAACAGAAAACCCACTAGGGGTTTGGGCACTACTTTTAATATTTACAATGGCGTCACAATCGATTTCTATTCCAAATGGTTTTTTATTAATATGTTTTGAGGCACGCAGTAATTCCTCATTAAAATCTCGGCTATTTCTCACCATCAATTCTTCATAAGTATTGTAGCTTAATCGTTTTTCGGAATCAAACCGATCAAAAATATATGATGGTGTGTAATTTTCGTGCAGACCAAAAACAAAATAGTGATCTAAAAACCCTTCAGCATAGGCATAGCTAAAACCATTGCCACTATGCCTTCCTTCTAATGCTCTAAA
>CALDCO010000050.1 GCA_937937185.1 uncultured Flavobacteriaceae bacterium | reverse complement strand
GTAACATCGATCCCCCCTGCGCAGCCTACTCCAATTTCATTATCTTCTTCTGTGTCTAAATTTAATAGAATTTCACCAGATAATAAGCCGCCTTTTAAGCCCATTGCGCCTGTCATTCCTGTTTCTTCATCTATGGTAAATAAGGCTTCAATAGCCGGATGTGTAATGTCTTTACTTTCTAAAATAGCCATTATTGTTGCCACTCCTAGACCATTATCTGCGCCCAAAGTGGTGCCTTTGGCACGAACCCAATCACCATCGGCATACATCTCTATGCCTTGGGTATCAAAATCAAAGTTGGTCTCGCTATTTTTTTGATGCACCATATCTAAATGCGATTGCATAACTATTGTCAGACGGTTTTCCATACCAGCAGTTGCAGGTTTTTTAATGATCACATTCCCTACTTCATCTTCAATAGTTTCCAGGCCTAGCCTTACTCCAAAATCTTTCATAAATGCAATGACACGTGCTTCTTTTTTTGACGCGCGAGGTACGGCATTTAAATCGGCGAATTTATTCCAGAGCGGTTTAGGTTCTAGAGCTCTTATTTCTGTATTCATAAATAGGGTTATTTTTAGATAAAAATAACACTAAAATTGAATACGCATAACGTTTCAGAAGATTTTCTAATTTATCTATCGTGAATTAATCCAACCACATTATTATTAGCCTCCAAGAGGGCTTATTTTAAACTCTATATGGGTTTAGCTAAACCCTTTACCATCCTTCTGCTAATAAGCAAAACAATAGTAGTAATATTGATAGTAAACATATTAAGTAATTTCTTTTCATATCATTTTTTAATTTTAAATAATTTTGTACGAAAAATACTTCGGTGCATGTCATAAAAAAACAATTATGAGGAATTTATGAGTTATATTTTCACCTATTTTTCTTAATATTTGTAACTACAAAACTCTAATTCATCCAACCCGCTATAATTTTTAAAAAAACACTATTTTTGAATTATGCTCAAAAACAAAAAGCTGGTAATTACGTTTGGTATCATTCCACTAATACTAACCATAAAAGTGCTTGGTTTTTTCCCTGAATTTATAGAGCAATTTTACAGTAATGGAATATACATATTTACTTCGAAGTTATTAAGATATACTCTTGGCTGGCTTCCTTTCTCTTTTGGCGATGTATTTTATAGTTTAAGTATTATTTATCTTTTAAGGTGGGTTATTATTAACAGAAAACGCCTTCTAAACGATACTAAAAATTGGTGTATCGATGTTTTTGCAATGGTTTCGATTATTTACTTCGCTTTTCATTTGTTTTGGGGAATGAATTATTACAGATTACCACTACACAAAAGCTTAAACATAGGCTCTAAATACACTACAGAAACATTAATAGATGTCACTAAAAAGTTAATTTTAAAATCGAATGCGATTCATAATGAGCTAGCAGAAAATGAGTCTACAAAAATTGTTTTTCCCTATTCGAAAGCTGCCATTATTAAAAAAGTGCCTAATGGGTATTCGGTTTTAAAAGAACAGTTTCAACATTTGAATTATACACCAAAAAGCATTAAAAAATCGTTATTAAGCTTGCCACTTACTTACATGGGCTTTAGTGGTTATTTAAACCCGCTAACCAATGAAGCACAAATTAATGCTTTAATCCCTATTTATAAATTTCCTACTACTGCAGCTCATGAAGCGGCACACCAATTAGGCTATGCTGCCGAAAATGAAGCTAATTTTATTGGTTTTTTAGCCACTATTAATAACGATGATATTTATTTTAAATATTCGGGCTATAGTTTTGGCTTAAGATATTGTTTAATAGAAATTCATAAAAGAGACCCCGAATTGTATGACGAATTACTAAAAACAATCAACCCTGGAATTCTAAAAAATTATAAAGAAGTGAGGTTATTTTGGGAGCGCTATAAAAACCCTACCGAACCCTTATTTAAAAAATCTTACAATACGTTCTTGCAAGCCAATAACCAAAAAGGAGGCATTAAAAGTTATAGTTATGTCGTCGCTTTAATTGTTAATTATTTTAATAATAAACCTTTATAAATGTTAAATTTTTCAAGGTTTTTATTTTAATAAAAAAGTGAAGCCTTATCTTTAGCTTATTATTAAGCTATTAACTTTTTTAATATGATTAAAAAGCACATTTTCTCTCTCGTGTTCTTGTTGAGTTTCTTTGGCTTCTCTCAAGACTATGTCCCAAAAAATGATGGTGTAAAAACCACAAATTCCAATTATACGGCTTTTACGAATGCTAAACTCTTTATAACACCTACTCAAGTTATTAATAATGGTACACTGGTTATAAAAGAAGGAAAAATCGTCTCTGCTGGTGCCTCGGTTTCAATCCCAAAAAATGCGGTAGTAATTGATCTTTCTGGCAAGAGTATTTATCCCTCTTTTATTGACATTTATTCTTCCTTTGGTATTAAGCCAGTACAATCACCAAAAGGAAACAATCGTTCGCCTCAATATGACGCCGCTCGTGAGGGCTATTATTGGAACGATCATATTAGACCGGATCAAAAAGCCATTGAACATTTTAAATTTGATGCTAAAAAAGCCAAAACTTTAAGAAAAGCGGGCTTTGGTGTGGTTAACACACATATCAATGACGGGATAATAAAAGGTACGGGGACTCTGGTGGCACTCCAAGATAGTGGTAATGATGCGACTCGTATTTTAGACGAAACCCTCGGGCAATACATCGGAACGAAAAAAAGTAAAGCCTCAAGACAATCGTACCCCACGTCTTTAATGGGCACCATGGCCCTATTAAGACAAGTAAACTATGATGCAGATTGGTATAGCAAAGGAAAAGTTAAGGTAAAAGATCGGGCTTTAGAGGCTTTTATAGCCAATAAAAACGAAATTCAGATTGTCGATGCAGAAAGTAAAATAAACGCCTTACGTTTCGATAAAATTGGTGATCAATTTAATACGCAATATGTTTTTGTAGGGGGTGGTGACGAATATGAACGTATTAAGGAGATTAAAGCTACAAATGCAACATTTATTATTCCCATAAATTTCCCTGAAGCTTATAATATGGAAGATCCTTTTTTATCGAAATCTATTGATTTAGCAGATTTAAGAGAATGGAATCAAAAACCCTATAACCCTAAAATATTGGCTCAAAATAACATTCAATTTGCATTTACAACCCATAAATTAAAGAAAGTAGAGACGTTTATGTCTAAACTAAGAATGGCTATTGATGCTGGTTTAGATACAACAAAAGCTTTAGAAGCTTTAACAACCATTCCTGCTCAAATTATTGGCAAACAGGCAACGCTTGGATCGTTACAAACAGGAGCTTATGCAAACTTTTTAATCACTTCGGGGGATGTTTTTGACAAAAAAACAACCCTATATCAAAACTGGGTTTTAGGTCATAAAGAGGAATTCGTTTCAATGACCACTGCAGATTTAAGGGGCAACTATTCTTTTAATATTGAAAATACTGCTTATGAACTAGAAATTTCGGGAGAGATGGAAAAGTTAAAATCTAAAGTAAAAGCTGCTGGTAAAGTGTTAGGCTCTAAAATGAGTTATAAAAATAATTGGTTTAGCTTAACTTTTTCTAATACCGATACAATAAAAAAGGGGTTTTATAGACTCTCTGCTAATATAACCAAAGCAGACGTTATTAGTGGTAAAACGATTTTCCCTAATGGACGCGAATCTAGCTTTAAAGGGACTAAACAAACAAAAACGGCTTCAGCAGAAAAGAAAACCAATAAAAAAGACGACACTAAAAAATTATTCCCTGTCACTTTTCCTAATATGGCCTATGGTTTTTCAACTTTACCAAAACAAGAAACCCTTTTGTTTAAAAACGTTACCGTTTGGACTAACGAAAAAGAAGGCATCCTAAAAAACGCCGATGTTTTAATTAAAAATGGTAAGATTTCAAAAATAGGGCCTGGATTAAGTAATTCTGGCGCCACTGTAATTAACGGAGAAGGGAAACATTTAACCGCTGGAATTATAGATGAACATTCGCACATCGCTACCTCGTCGGTAAATGAATCTGGTCATAACAGCACAGCCGAAGTTACTATTGAAGATGTCATTAACCCTGAAGACATTAACATTTACCGTAACCTTGCGGGTGGTGTGACTTCTATTCAAATTTTACATGGCTCTGCCAACCCAATTGGGGGGCGTTCTGCTATTATAAAGTTAAAATGGGGAGCATCGGCAGATCAATTAATTTACAAAGACACGCCAAAGTTTATAAAGTTTGCTTTGGGTGAAAACGTAAAACAAAGTAACTGGGGAGATAATGCTAAAACTCGTTTTCCGCAAACGAGAATGGGAGTAGAACAAGTGTATACCGATTATTTTCAGCGTGCAAAAGAATATAACACACTTAAGAAAAGTGGTAAACCTTATCGTAAAGACCTTGAGTTAGAAACCTTGGGGGAAATTTTGAATAAAGAGCGTTTTATTAGTTGCCACTCTTATGTACAAAGTGAAATTAATATGCTTATGAAAGTGGCAGAAAAATTTAACTTCAATATTAATACGTTTACCCACATTCTAGAGGGCTATAAAGTGGCCGATAAAATGGCCAAGCATGGTGTTGGTGGCTCTACCTTTAGCGATTGGTGGGCCTATAAATATGAAGTGCGAGATGCCATTCCTACCAATGCCGCCATTATGCATAGAGCTGGAGTAACTGTTGCTATTAATAGTGATGATGGTGAAATGTCTAGACGTTTAAACCAAGAAGCAGCAAAATCGGTTAAATATGCAGGAATTAGCGAAGAAGAAGCATGGAAATTTGTGACACTAAATCCTGCAAAGTTATTACATATTGATAAACGCGTGGGGAGTATTAAAGTTGGAAAAGATGCCGATGTGGTGTTGTGGAGCGATCATCCTTTATCGATATATGCCAAAGCCGAAAAAACCATTATTGAAGGAAA
>CALDCO010000049.1 GCA_937937185.1 uncultured Flavobacteriaceae bacterium | reverse complement strand
GTTATAGCGATGGGGCTCACCTCTTACCATACCGAACAGAGAAGTTAAGCCCATTTGCGCCGATGGTACTACATTAGTGGGAGAGTAGGTCGTCGCCTTTTTTTAGAGTCCTCAACATTTATTTTGTTGGGGACTTTTTTTGTGTGACTCTTTTTTGTTTGTTTTTTCTTTTATATTTGTTAAGTTATAACATAACTATTTATGAAAGATACATTTAGAACGCTTTTGTTTTTTTATTGTTTTTTTTCTATTCAAAGTATTGTTTTTGCTAATACTTATAGAGTAGGATCAAATAAAATTTATAAAACACCAAATGAATTATACCTGGCCAATGTATTAGAAGATGGAGACATTATAGAGATCGATGCAGAATCTTATATAGGCACAGATGCTTTAGCGGTTTGGACTAAAAATGATTTAATTGTAAGAGGTATGGGAGGAAAAGCACATTTAATAGCTAATGGTGCTTATATTTGGGGTAAAGCAATATGGGTTTGTGCAGGGGATAATATAACAGTTGAAAACTTAGAATTTTCAGGAGCTAAAGTACCTGATAAGAACGGAGCTGGAATTAGATTAGACGGTAAAGGCTTAACGGTTAAAAAGTGTTATTTTCATGATAATGAAAATGGTATTCTTACTACAGATGCTCCAAATTCCAACATCCTAGTAGAGTTTACAGAATTTGCAAATAATGGTTACGGTGATGGCTTAACGCATAACATATATGTTAATAAAATTAATAGATTAACTTTTAGATATAATTATTCACACCATACAAATACTGGACATAATTTAAAATCAAGAGCTAAGGAAAATATCATTGTTTATAATAGAATAATGGATGAAACTACAGGAAACTCTAGCCGACTAATAGATATTTCTAATGGTGGTTTTACTATAATAATGGGGAATTTACTAATGCAAGGCAATAGTGCTTTGAATAGAAATATGGTAGGTTATGGTTTGGAAGGATTGATATATCCCCAAAACGAATTTTATAGTATTAATAACACTATGGTTAATAAACGGTTGGCATCTTGTACATTTATAGATGTTATTAGTGGAACAAGCATTGTGGATATTAGAAATTCTATTTTTACGGGAGATGGAGAGATTTTAAGAGGAGTAGGTGCTTCTTCAACTAAAATGTTAAATAATTTGATTGAACCAACAATATCTAATGTAAGATTTGTTGATGAAATTAATTATAATTACCAGTTATTACAAGATTCTCCAGCTATAAACGCAGGAGACAATAACATCTCACCAGTTAATGGATTTAATTTGATTCCTGAAAATCAATATGTACACCCTGTCAATTTTGAAACAAGATTTACTGTTGATAATGTTATAGATATTGGAAGTTATGAATATTCTGAATCATTATCTATATCAGAAAATGAACTTGAAACAATTAAAATTTTCCCAAACCCATTTACTGATAATGTGTTCATAGAAGGAAAAAATATGGATATAAAAACTATTAAATTATACACAATTTTAGGGCAAGAACTTAATGTTAATATCAAGAAAACTTTTGATAGTAATAAATATGAGTTTTCTGCAAATAATTTAAATAAAGGAACGTATTTAATTAAAACTGGGGATTATTCTGTTAGAAAGTTAATCAAAAAATAATCGATTTTCTTTATAAGTATAAAAATGAATAGCGGTAAGTAGATAGTTACCTATGTTTAGATTGAAATATCATGAAAATGTCCGATTGGGCCTTTCAACTTTAGCCTGTCTTGAGCCTTTAAACTACCGCTCAAGCGAGACAGTACCACATAAACGAGATAGAGATTAAGAATTTTTCGGTCAAGACCTCCCATTGAGCAAGCTCAGTGAGCTTAAAGACTCATTATAACGTATTAATGAAAGTGTAGATTTTGAGTTATTCAGAGACTTGTTGGAGTCCACCTTCCATAATGAACCTAAAGGAGAAGGGGGTCTCACAAAAAACAATTTCAACTTCTAAAATTTTGCATTACCTTTGTATTATAAATATTTTCGGGTATCTATGAGTCAAAAAGTATTACTTAATGCTACTGCCATAAACATCATTCTTCACCGATTGGCTTGTCAACTTATCGAGAACCATAACGACTTTTCTAATACTGTAATTATTGGTCTTCAGCCCAGAGGAAAATACCTAGCAAAACGATTGGCTAAAATGCTCACCGAAGCGTATAAGATTAAAAATTTGCAATTGGGAGCGCTCGATATTACGTTTTATAGAGACGACTTTAGAAGAGGAGAAAAAATACTAGAGGCCAATACTACCGAAATCGATTTTATAGTTGAAAACAAAAAGGTGGTTTTTGTAGACGATGTATTATACACTGGAAGAAGTATTCGAGCAGCATTAACAGCTATTCAATCTTTTGGCAGGCCTAATGAGATTGAGTTGTTAACCTTAATTGATAGACGTTTTAGTAGACATTTGCCCATACAACCTAATTATAGAGGGCGACAAGTAGATGCTATAAATGAAGAAAAAGTAAAAGTACATTGGCAAGAAAATGAAGGCGAAGATGTTGTTTATTTGGTGAATAACTAAGAATTTGAAATTGAAGGACAACTTGAAATTTAAAATCGAAAGGTAATAATTTAAAGGTGATAGCGTAGAAGATTGATATTAAAAAAAGATAATAAAGAAAAAGAATGATGAATTTATTATGAGCGTATTTCAAGTTCGATTTCAAATTCAAATTCGATTTCAAAAATAATAACAAATTACAATGAGCGAATTAAGTGTTAATCACTTATTAGGAATAAAATACCTTCAAGAAAAAGATATTCAGCTTATTTTTGAAACAGCTGATCATTTCAAAGAAGTTATAAACCGACCTATAAAGAAAGTGCCTTCGCTTAGAGATATTACGATTGCAAATTTGTTTTTTGAAAATTCAACAAGAACTAAATTGTCATTTGAACTTGCAGAGAAAAGGCTATCTGCCGATGTAATTAATTTTTCGGCAGGACAATCTTCGGTTAAAAAAGGAGAAACACTTATCGATACCGTTAATAACATCCTATCTATGAAGGTAGACATGGTTGTGATGCGTCACCCAAACCCAGGCGCGAGTGTTTTCCTATCTAAGTATGTTAAGGCTAATATTATTAATGCAGGTGACGGTACACATGAACACCCTACTCAAGCCTTATTGGATTCCTATTCCATAAGAGAGAAGTTAGGAGATGTTGCCGGAAAAAAAGTTGTTATTATAGGCGATATTTTACATAGTAGAGTCGCGTTGTCTAATATTTTTGCCTTAAAACTTCAAGGGGCTCATGTTATGGTGTGCGGGCCAAAAACATTATTGCCTAAGTATATAGATCAATTAGGGGTTAAAGTTGAAACGAACCTTAGAAAAGCATTAAATTGGTGCGATGTGGCAAATATGTTACGTGTTCAAAACGAGCGTATGGCGATTAGTTACTTTCCTAGTACTAGAGAATACACACAACAGTTTGGAATTAATAAAGAATTGCTAAACTCATTAGACAAAGACATTACCATTATGCATCCTGGGCCTATAAATAGGGGAGTAGAAATAACTAGTGATGTTGCCGATTCTAAGCAAGCGATCATTTTAGATCAAGTGCAAAATGGAGTAGCCATTAGAATGGCCATTATTTACTTATTAGCTTCAAAAATAAAACAATAATTATGATTATAGATAAAGACGAAAATATTTCTATTATCACTCAAGAAAAAGCTACGATTATTGAGTTAGTAAAGAAGATAGAAACGCTATATCCTAAATTTAAAAATGACAATATTATTGTTAATTTATCAAGTTTAAGAGAAATTACTACAGATGAAATTACTGAATTTTTAAGAATTTCTAACGCACATCGCGCTACAGGACATTCATTTGTTTTAGTCACTAATCATATTAATTTTAATGAAGTGCCTGAAGAGATTGTTGTTGTTCCTACTACTCAAGAAGCTTACGATATTATAGAAATGGAAGACATTGAGCGCGATTTAGAAATATAGAGGGTTTTATATTGTACATTAAAAAGAAACGATAAATACGGCTAAACAATATACTTTAATGAAGTTTTCATCACTAATTTTTTGTTGTAAAAGTAATATAGGTGTTGCATCTGAATAATAAAAAAGACAGATTTATATAGATGAAATTAAACATACTAGGATGCTATAGCGCTACACCACGAACATTTACCAACCCCACTTCTCAAGTATTAGAAATAAATAATCACCTTTTTCTTATTGATTGTGGTGAGGGTACGCAAGTACAATTAAGAAAGCACAAAATAAAATTTAATCGTATAAAGCATATTTTTATATCCCATTTGCATGGAGATCATTTTTTTGGTTTAGTAGGTTTAATCTCTACATTTAGATTATTAAATCGGGAAGCCGATCTACACATATATGCGCCTAAAGGATTAAAGGAGGTGATTACTTTACAAATGAAGTTGGCAAACTCATGGACTAATTATAATCTATTTTTCCATGAATTAACAAGTACGGCTTCAGAATTAATTTTTGAAGATGAAAAAGTTACTGTGTCTACCATTCCTTTAGATCATAGAGTATATACTAATGGTTTTCTTTTTAAAGAAAAAGAAGGAGAGCGTAAGTTAGATATAAATGCCGTATTAAATTCTAATATAGATGTGGCTTACTTTAGAAAATTAAAACAAGGCTTTGATGTTAAAAACAATAACGGTGAAATTATAAAAAACGAAACCGTAACAAAACCTGCGAACCCTCCTAAGAGTTACGCATTTTGTAGTGATACGGCTTATAATGAGTCTATTATTCCTATAATAAAAGAAGTAGATGTGTTATATCACGAATCTACTTTTTTAGAAAAACATAAATCACTTGCTCCAAAAACCAAACATAGTACAGCAAAAGAAGCTGCTCAAATCGCTAAATTATCTAATGCAGGTAAATTAATATTAGGGCATTATTCTACACGTTATGGAGATATAAACACCTTTAAAATAGAGGCTAATGAGTTTTTTGAAAATGTAGAATTAGCCGATGATGGTAAATTTTTTGTTTTTTAAAATAAATTGATATCATATTCCCACTTATTTAAGGGAATAATAAAAAGTTTTATTGTGGAAAAAGATTTAGGAGATTACAGACGATCTTATGGATTGGGAAAACTATTATTAAAAGATACCCCCGAAGATCCATTAGAATTATTTGAAACATGGTTTAATGAGGTGGATCATTATTTTCCCAAGCAGGAGACTAATGCCATGACTATTTCTACTATAGGTTTAGACGGTTATCCAAAGAATAGAGTGGTGCTTCTAAAAAAATATTCGCAAAACGGATTTATATTTTATACCAATTATGATAGTGAAAAAGGAAAAGCGATCATAAAAAACCCCAATGTGTGCTTGTCTTTTTTTTGGCAAGAGGCAGAACGGCAAGTTATCATAAAAGGAATTACTCAAAAAATATCTAAAGACGAAAGTATTCGTTATTTTAATTCGAGACCAAGAGGTAGTCAACTAGGAGCAATGGTCTCCAATCAAAGTGAGAAAATAGAAAACCGTGAGTTTTTAGAGAACAAATTAAAGGTTTTAGAAGAAAAATTTAAAGATAAAGATCTAGATAAGCCAGAATATTGGGGCGGTTTTTTGGTTAACCCCATTTCTATCGAGTTTTGGCAAGGTCGCTCTAATCGTCTTCATGATAGACTCCTATATGAAAAGAATATAGATTTAAGTTGGGAAAAATCTAGATTATCTCCATAATTACATAATGTTATGCTACAAATACTATTTGCTTAGTTTTCTGGGCAGTTAAAATAACAGCTATTATTATTCACTTTCATAAAGGAGCGTGTTTTATGTTTTTTGACGTTTAAACACGTTTTTTTTCGTCGAAATGCGTATAAAATGATTCATTTGATGTTTTTAATCGATAAAAATCATAAAATTAGGACAAAACACACGTTTTTGATCGATTTTAACATTTTGTTAACATTTATTTGAAAACATCCTGAATATATTAGTAATCCCAAACAAACCGTCCCTTATTATGAAATTACCTATAAACCTACTTAGTTTACTTTTTTTAGCACTTTTTACTGTCTCATGTTCT
>CALDCO010000048.1 GCA_937937185.1 uncultured Flavobacteriaceae bacterium | reverse complement strand
GAATAGCGCCAACAACAACGCTAGTATTCCTGCAAGTATAATGTATAAAAGAGTTTGTGAACTCATTAAATGATATTAGTTATTACTAAATACAATCTTTTTTTACTTTAACTTCATTAAGTCATCACTTTTTACTAAAATTAGTATCTATTAAGTGAGCATTCCGCCATCTACATTAATCGTTTGCCCAGTAATATAGGCGCTCATATCGCTAGCTAAAAACACACAAACATTTGCAACATCCTCTGGTGTTCCTCCTCTTTTTAACGGAATGGCACTTCTCCAACTTTTCACGGTATCCTCATCGAGCTTAGCAGTCATCTCGGTTTCTATAAAGCCAGGTGCAATAACGTTACTTCTAATATTACGAGAGCCCAGTTCTAATGCTACCGATTTAGAAAAGCCAATAATTCCCGCTTTAGAAGCGGCATAATTTGTTTGCCCTGCATTACCTTTAACACCAACAACAGAACTCATGTTTATTATGGATCCTTTTCGCTGTTTCAACATGGTACGTTGTACGGCTTTGGTCATATTAAAGACCGATTTTAAATTGACTTCTATTACGCGATCGAAATCTTCTTCACCCATTCGCATTAAAAGATTATCCTTTGTAATCCCCGCATTATTTATTAAAACATCTATTCCTTCAAATTCTTCAAGCACATGTTCTATTAACACTTGTGCCTCTTCGAAATTTGCCGCGTTACTTTTGTAGCCTTTAGCTTTTATTCCCAGTGCATTTAATTCTTTTTCTAATTCATTGGCCGCTTCTACAGACGAACTGTAAGTAAATGCTACGTTGGCGCCTTGTTGCGCAAAAGTCTTGGCAATTCCTTTACCTATTCCTCTACTAGCACCAGTAATTATGGCTGTTTTTCCTACTAAAAGTTTCATAAATTTATTAGCTCTCCTTTTGTGTTTTAATTTAGTTATTCAAATATAGTAATTACTAGTTGAAGTGGTTTACATTTTTACCGATTCAGACTTTTCATAGTTAAATAAATAATCGATATCCATTTCTTTTAATTTCCCTAATTTTTTTAATGCTTTAAAATTGACATCTTTTTTATTACCAATAACAATAACGTTATAGTTTTCTCCTTTTATATTTTCATTAAAAAAACGACGCAAGTCTTCAATTTCCATAGTTTTAATGGCCCTGTACATATCTTCTCGGTGGTCTTTATTTATGCCTAATTTCTGTAAACTCTCGTAATTCCAAAATATATTAGATTTAGTAATGCGCTCGGCTGCTATTTTTTTTAAAGTGGCTTCCTTAGCGGCATTAAATTGCTCTTCAGCTTCAGGCATATCGCTCATTAAGCGCATCATCGCCTCTACGGCTTCTGGTGTTTTATTAGCTTGCGTTCCTACATAGGCCATTACATAATTTGAATCGTCTTTTTTATTAGCAGTAAAATAGCTTGACCAGGCTGAATAGGCTAGTGATTTAGATTCTCTAATTTCTTGAAAAACTATTGATGATAAACCACTTCCAAAATAGGTGTTAAAAAGTGTAGATACCGCCATATTTTCTGCTTTAAAAGGTTGCCCTTTTGCTAAAAACAGCATTTCTGACTGCACCATGTCATAGTCTGTAAAATATACATGGCCTCCTGTTTCTTTTTCCGGGTAAGTCATTGCCTCAGGATAATCTTTTAATTTGTTTGCTACTTTATGAAAATCGTTAAGTGCAGTAACTGCTTTATTAACCGATTTACCATAGTAAAATATGCGATGCTTAAATGTTTTTAATTCTTTAACTAAGGTCACCAATTCTTGAGGATCAATCGCTTTTAAGTCACTCACCTTAATAATATTTCTTAGCCTTGAATTTTCACCGTGTCTGGCATAATTAAATAATCCAGACCAAAAAATACTTCCTTTATCTGTTTTGTTGTCTTGTCTACCCTTTGCTATCGATTGGACGTATTTATCATAATCGGCTTGATTGGGTACTGCATGCTCCCATAAATGTTCCAACAATTCTAACCCTTTGGGTAAGTTCTCTTTTAAACCACTTAAACCCACATAAATTTGTTCTTCCCTAGTATTAACAAAATAGTTAATGCCCAATTTATAAAACTCTTTTTTTAATGCTTCCGCAGAATATTTATGAGTTCCTAAATACTCTAAATAGCCAACAGCTAGACCTAACTTTTTACTATGATCACTTCCCATGTCGAAAATGATGTTTAACTCGAATAAATCGTTTGTTTCATTCTCAATAAAAGACACTTTTATACCACTGTTTGTTTTTGTTTCCTTAATTGATGCTTTGTAATCAACAAATACTGGAGCTAATGGCTTGGATTTAATCTTATTGAAATTCTTCATATATTCTGAAGACTTATCTCTATTTAAATACACTGGAGTAATTCCAGGATTCGATACTTTAGCTACCAATTTATCTTTACCTTTTCGTTTATAGGTGACGACATAATTATTCTTATAAAATTCATTAGCAAAATCTACAATTTCTTGTTTACTTATTTTTTTTAGTACATTATAATAATCGACTTTATTTTTCCAATCTTGATGATGAATAAAAGCTTCGTAATAAGCTGTTGCTAAACCTGTTGAAGATTCAAACTGGCGAGTGTCTCTTAATTTTACATCGTTAATAACCGCAGTGATTAACCAGTCTTCAAATTCCCCTTTTTTTAATTTTTCGATTTGTGTTAGCAACAAATCTTTAACCTCATCGAGCGATTGCCCTTCTTTTGGAGTCCCTGTAAATCTGTGCCAGCTATAATCATTCAACATGCGAGGAGAACACCTTGCGCTTTGAACCACTTGATTCTGATTTAAATTTAAATCAATTAAACCAGCACTCCCATTTGATAATAGCATATCACACATGCGCAGTAACTTAGCCTCTTTGGTTTTTATTCCCTTACCTCGGTAGGCAATTGAAACACTCTCTGAAGAAGGCCCAAATACTTCTCTTGTAATTACTTTATTAATGGGTTGTTCTATTGGAAGTTTTGGGTAAGTTAAAGGCTTCTTTTTTAATTTACCAAAAGTGTTGTTTACTTTTTTAATTGTGGCATCGAAATCGAGATCTCCTACTAACACCATCGCCATATTGTTAGGCACATAATAAGTATTGAAATAATTATTGATATCTACTAAAGAAGGATTTTTTAAATGAGCAGCAGTGCCTATTGTTCTTTGCTGTCCATAAGGATGTGTTGGAAACAAAGCCTCTAGCATTTCATGATAACTTTTCGAACCATCATTGTCTTGACTTATATTAAACTCTTCAAATACAGCTTCTAATTCAGTATGAAAAAGCCTTAAAACCAATTCTCCAAAACGTTCTTGTTCTACCAAAAGCCATTTATCCAGTTCGTTAGCAGGTATTTTATTTTTATAAACCGTCTCCTCATACCAAGTGTGCGCATTGGTTCCTGTTGCGCCCAGTGCACTAATCATTTTATCATACTCATTTGCCACTGAGAATTTGGAGGCCTCTAAAGACAATTTATCAATTTCTCTATAAATTGCTAATTTCTTATCTGGATCTTGTTCGTCTCTATGTTTTTCATAGAGTGCCGATATTTTATCTAAAAATATTTTTTCTTTCTCCCAATTTAGCGTGCCTATTTTACTTGTGCCCTTAAATACCATGTGCTCAAGATAATGAGCCAAACCCGTAGATGCTTTGGGGTCATAATTTGCACCCGCTCTTACTGCTATATAAGTTTGTATTTTGGGTTCGTCGGTGTTTTTGCTTAAATAAACTTTTAACCCATTGTCTAGTGTATAGAGTCGCAATCCTGTTGGGTCATTGGTTACCGTTTCGTAACTGAAGCCATTGGCGTCTGTTTGAGTCTCAGTAACAATTGCTAGTGTTTCTTTGTCTTGCGCTTTTTTACAGGTAAATAATGAGCTCGCTAAAATGAAAACAAGCGCTAATTTTAAATGGTTCATTTTTTGTTTTTTTATTGGAATCTCCCCTTATTTATGATACAAAAAAAGTTCGTAAGCTAATTTATAACTTACGAACTGATATTGTGTTTATAATTTTGAATATTTTAACAAGATTAACGGTTAAACACGTTTAGCCTATGAGACTAACTCTAATACTTCTGCTACTTTTTTACCAATTTCGGCAGGAGAGTCGACCACATGAATCCCACATGATCTCATAATTGCTTTTTTAGCCTGTGCCGTATCGTCGCTACCTCCTACAATTGCTCCAGCATGTCCCATAGTACGCCCTGCAGGAGCTGTTTCGCCAGCAATAAACCCTATGATTGGTTTTTTACTACCACTCGCTTTATACCAGTTGGCAGCATCGGCTTCTAGTTGCCCGCCAATTTCTCCTATCATGACAACACATTCTGTTTCAGAATCATTTATAAGTAATTCAACAGCTTCTTTGGTAGTCGTTCCTATTATAGGGTCACCACCAATACCAATAGCTGTTGTAATACCTAAGCCTTGTTTTACCACTTGGTCTGCTGCCTCATAAGTTAATGTTCCTGATTTAGAAACGATACCTACTTTTCCTTTTTTGAATACAAAACCTGGCATAATGCCCACTTTAGCTTCCCCCGGAGTAATAATGCCTGGGCAATTAGGCCCTACTAGACGGCAATCTTTGTCTTTAATATAATCGGCAGCTTTAATCATATCAGCCACAGGAATGCCTTCAGTAATGGCTATAATGACTTTAATTCCAGCATTTGCAGCTTCCATTATAGCATCAGCAGCAAAAGCCGGTGGTACAAAAATAATGGTGGTATCTGCCCCTACTTTATCAACAGCTTCTTGCACCGTATTAAAAACAGGCCTTTCTAGATGCGTTTGCCCTCCTTTTCCAGGGGTTACTCCGCCTACAACATTTGTACCATATTCAATCATTTGCCCGGCGTGAAAAGTCCCTTCACTACCTGTAAACCCTTGAACAATTATTTTTGAATCTTTATTTACTAAAACGCTCATGCTTATGAATTATAATATGTTTTTATTCTATTTTATACTAGTAACAAGCCACTATGCTTATATAGTTTGGTAAGCAAAAGTAAGCCATTATCGTTAAAAAATATCAAAACTTCTTATTAAATTTATCACTTTTTTACTCCCCTTTATATACAGATGATTACTGCCGTTATTTGTTATGAAAGTGTCTATTTTTCTTTTAATGATTTAAGTAACTCTGGAAGTTGTTTTAACGCTACTAATTCTTTTAATTTTTCTCGAGATTCTTGTATAGGCGTACTAAAATAGGTTTTCCCACCTTTTACAGATTTGGTAACCCCTGTTTGCCCTAGTATTATCGCTTTACTGCCTATGGTGATACCACTATTAGTGCCTACTTGCCCCCAAATAGTCACTTCATCTTCAATAATGCAACAGCCTGCAATTCCTGTTTGTGAAGCGATTAAACATTTCTTTCCTATTATGGTATCGTGTCCGACTTGTATTTGATTATCTAATTTCGAGCCTTCACCTATCGTAGTATCACCTGTTACGCCTTTGTCTATAGTACAAAGTGCGCCTATATCGACATGATCTTTAATAATTACTCGTCCACCAGAACGGAGTTGATCAAACCCTTCAGGTCTGTTTTTATAATAAAAAGCACTTGCCCCTAAAATACTTCCTGCATGAATGGTTACATGGTTTCCAATTACCGTATCATCATAAATACTCACGTTAGAATGAATCACACAATGGTCTCCAATAGAGACATTATTACCAATAAAACAATTGGGTTGAATGACTGTATTTTTTCCAATTTTCGCTGATGCCGATATCGCAGCTTCAGAACTTACAAATGGTTTAAAATGATTAGTGAGTTTATTAAAATCTCTAAAGGGATCCTCACTTATAAGTAGTGCTTTACCCTTAGGGCACGCCACTTTTTTATTAATTAAAATAATGGTTGCAGCAGAGGCTAAAGCTTTATCATAATATTTAGGATGATCGACAAAGACAATATCGCCGGGTTCTACAACATGAATTTCATTCATTCCTAACACAATAAAAGCCTCATCTCCAACAAATTCACAATTTATGAGGTCTGCAATTTCTTTTAAAGTATGCGGTTTTAGGAATTTCATACAAGTCTGTTCGGTATAAGTTTGTTGTTTGAGTAACGAGAATTTAATTTTAAAACGTGTCTCCTACTCTTTAACCCTTTCCTTATAAGTGCCTTTAACCGTTTCTACTTTAATTTTGTCCCCTTCATTTATAAATAAAGGGACGTTCACCGTTGCACCTGTTTCTACAGTGGCCGGCTTAGTCGCGTTTGTTGCTGTATTTCCCTTTACACCAGGCTCAGTAGCCGTAACCTCCAGAATAACATTTGCAGGCAAATCTACAGAAAGTGGCATATTATCTTCAGAGTTAATTAATATGGTAACAACCTCGCCTTCCTTCATTAAGTCTGGAGAATCTAAAGCTGCTTTTTGCAATTCAATCTGAGAATAATCTTCTTGATTCATAAAATGATAGGTCTCCCCTTCTTTATATAAATACTGAAATTTATGTGTTTCTACTCGAACATCATCCAATTTGTGCCCAGCAGAAAACGTATTGTCTATGACTTTGCCTGTAGTTACACTTTTTAATTTTGTTCTAACAAATGCAGGACCTTTACCGGGTTTTACATGTAAAAATTCAATGATTTTAAAAATATCGTGATTGTATCTTATACATAAACCATTCCTAATATCTGATGTGCTTGCCATATCTTGATTTTTATTTATTTAATTTGATTTGAAATACCCTTTCATAATACCACGATGCGAATTTTTTATAAACTGAAGAATTTCATCGCGTTCTGTAGTGGCTTCCATTTCTGCTTCAATAATTTCTGAGGCTTGTGTGTTATTGTAATGCTTTTGATATAAAATTCGATAAATATCCTGAATCTCTTTAATTTTCTTCATTTCATAACCTCGGCGTCTTAACCCCACAGAATTAATCCCCACATAGGATAATGGTTCTCTTGCAGCTTTAACAAATGGAGGAACATCTTTACGAACTAAAGAGCCTCCTGTTACAAAAGCGTGATTTCCTACCGAACAAAATTGATGTACGGCTGTCATTCCAGCTAAAACAACATACTCTCCAAGTGTTACATGCCCAGCTAAGGTACTATTATTAGAGAAAATACAATTATTTCCTACGATACAATCGTGTGCCACATGGCAATAAGCCATTATTAAGCAGTTATCGCCTATAACCGTTTTCATACGATCTACAGTACCTCGGTTTATCGTTACACACTCACGAATAGTAACATTATTGCCTATTACTGTAAGTGTATCTTCATCATTATATTTTAAATCTTGAGGTATCGCAGAAATTACTGCACCAGGAAAAATATTACAATTTTTACCTATGCGAGCACCTTCCATTATTGTCACATTACTTCCAATCCAAGTACCTTCTCCAATAATAACATTATTGTTAATTGTAGTAAAGGGCTCAATAACTACATTCTTTGCGATTTTTGCCCCCGGATGTACATAAGCTAAAGGTTGATTCATTTTTTTTGTAGTTATCGTTTTTGTATACTATGTAATGTGTAAGGCTAAACGCATAATATTACCTTTTATTAATGGTTTAGTAAATTTTATTTCACTTTTTTTATTTGAGCCATTAGCTCTGCTTCAGCACATAACTTTCCATTAGCATATGCATAACCTTGCATGTGGCAAATCCCTCTTCGAATAGGCGTAATTAAAGTGCACTTAAAGATTAAAGTATCGCCAGGGACGACTTTTTGTTTGAACTTTACTTTATCAATTTTCATAAAAAACGTTAAATAGTTCTCAGGGTCTGGAACTGTACTTAATACCAGAATCCCACCCGTTTGAGCCATCGCCTCAACAATTAACACCCCAGGCATTACTGGAGCGCCTGGGAAGTGCCCAGCAAAAAACGGCTCATTCATGGTGACGTTTTTCATTCCAATTACAGAACTATCTGTAATTTCAAAAACCTTATCTAGTAACAAAAAAGGTTGTCTGTGGGGTAACATGTCCATGATTTGATTCACATCCATTACTGGTTCTTGATTCAAATCGACAATAGGCATATTATTGCGTCTTTCATTTTTAATAAGCTTAGTCATTTTTTTTGCAAATTGCGTATTTACATAATGACCTGGCTTATTGGCAATCACTCTACCTCTAATTCTTGTGCCTATGAGTGCTAAATCGCCTATGACATCTAATAGTTTGTGTCTTGCGGCTTCGTTTGGATGATGCAATGTTAAATTATCTAATATCCCATTGGGTTTTACCGAAATAGAATCTTTTTTAAATGCCACTTTTAACCTTTCCATTGTACTGGTAGATAATTTTTTATCCACATAAACAATGGCATTATTAAGGTCTCCTCCTTTTATAAGTCCATTTTCTAATAAGGTTTCTAATTCATGCAAAAAGCTAAATGTTCGAGAAGAAGCAATTTCATTTTTAAATTTGGAGAGACTGTTAAGTGTCGCATTTTGAGTTCCTAGCACTTTGGTTCCAAAATCTACCATCGTGGTTACCTGATATTCTTTGGCAGGCATTACTAATATTTCACTTCCAGATTCATCATCGGTATAAGAAACGATATCAGTAACCACAAATTCTTCACGAGGTTCTTCTTGTTCAACGATTTCTGATTTTTCAATGGCATCTACGAAAAATTTAGAGGAACCATCCATTATTGGTGGCTCTGAAGCGTTTAATTCTATAATGGCATTGTCAATTTCTAAACCTACTAAAGCTGCTAAAACGTGCTCACAAGTTTGAATGGTAACGCCATTTTTTTCCAAACATGTTCCACGTTGTGTATTCGTTACATAGGCTGCATCTGCTTCAATTACAGGACTACCTTCTAAATCAATGCGTTTAAATGAAAACCCCGAGTTTACACTAGCTGGTTTGAAAGTTAATAACACCTCTTTTCCTGTATGCAACCCTACCCCTTTTAGGGAAACATCTTTTCCAATTGTTTTTTGTTTGACCGTGGTCTTAATTATTGCCATTTACTTTTTTTTCTAAATCATTTACTGTTTTCACCAATTTCGGTAAATTTTTAAAATACACATACGATTTATTCCAATCACCATACGCAAAAGAAGGGGAACCTTGAAGCACCTCATTATCTTTTACATTGCGGCCAATACCAGATTGCGCCTGAATTTTAACACCATTGCCTATCGTTAAATGTCCTGCAATTCCTACTTGCCCCCCAATTTGGCAATTACTTCCTATTTTTGTAGAACCCGCAATTCCAGCCTGAGCTGCAATCACTGTATTTTTTCCAATTTCTACATTGTGGGCAATCTGTATTTGATTGTCTAATTTTACACCTTGTCTTATAATTGTAGACCCCAAAGTTGCTCTATCAACTGTTGTTCCTGCACCGATATCTACATGACTTTCTATAATCACATTACCAATTTGAGGCACTTTATCATATTCGCCTTTATCATTAGGAACAAAACCAAATCCATCGGCACCAATTATAGCCCCAGAATTAATAACACAATTTTCTCCTATAACGGATTCTGAATAAATTTTGGCTCCCGCAAATAGCACAGAGTCATTACCAATAACAACATTATCGCCAACATAAGAATTAGGGAAAATTTTCACCCTATCGCCAAGTACTACATTTTGTCCTATGTAGGTAAACGCCCCTACATAGCTATCTTTGCCAATTAAGGCAGTATCGGCAATAAACGTAGGTTGTTCAATCCCAAATTTATTAAGCTTTACTTGATCATAATATTCTAATAATTTAGAGAAAGAATGATAGGCATCGTCTACTTTTATAAGTGTCGTAGATAATTCTTGATCTGGCACAAAATCTTTATTTACTATGGCTATAGAAGCCTTGGTAGTATATATGTAAGGTGTGTATTTAGGATTTGCTAAAAAAGTTAGAGTCCCTTTTTGGCCTTCCTCTATTTTAGATAGTTTAGAAACTTCTGTTTTGGGATCGCCCACAATTTCACCTTCTAAAATACCTGCTATTTGTTCTGCTGTAAAATTCATTCTCAACAAAAATAGAAAAAATGTCTTAAAGTTTTTCTTTTGGATAACATATATAATATTTAGTTACAGGTTTAGAAAGCGCCTTAAGATTTAATTGGTCTGAAGCTTTAACGATATCCTCTATTTTTCCATTTTTATACAGAATATTTATATTCTGCTTTTCTCGTTGATACGCTTGATTCGTTATGGCTCCTGTAAATACAAAATAATTGGCCTGCTCTTTGGTAATTTTGTATTGTTCAATTAATCGTTGCCGGGGTAATTCTAACTGCTCTTTCTTTATCTTCTTTTTTTTAAGCTTTATTTTTAACAAATCTCTATTAATAATCATTTGGCATAAATTCTTAAGCACAAAATCATCATGGTATTGCCAGGCTTTCATTGCAGAGATAATATCGTAGTCGTCGAGTTTAGCAAAGGAGTCTAACCGCTCGTTACTAAAATCTTTTAATTCAATTTCATGATCTAAAAAGTAAGTTAATGGTTTGCTAGCATTTAATGCAACCCCTTTTTTAACCAACTCTTTTGCTCGCTTTAAAACACGTATCAATAATTGTTCGGCCACTAAGCCTGTCTTGTGCAAATACACTTGCCAATACATTAAACGACGTGCTACTAAAAATTTTTCCACACTATAAATCCCTTTGCTTTCTATAACCAAAGCATCTGCCTTTACATTTAGCATGGTAATTAGACGTTCACTATTAATATTTCCTTCTGAAACCCCAGTATAAAAGCTATCGCGTTTTAAATAATCTGAACGATCCATATCGAGCTGACTAGAAATTAATTGGCACATAAATTTACGATGGTATTCGCCTTTAAACAATTTTATCGCTAATGTTAAATCGCCGTTAAATTCCTTATTTAATTGTTCCATAAATAAAAGCGAAATGGCTTCGTGTGAAACCCCATTTACAATACTATGTTCCATGGCATGAGAAAAAGGACCATGACCTATGTCGTGTAATAATATGGCAACATAGAGCGCATTTTCTTCTTCTTTAGAAATTGCAACTCCTTTAAAACGAAGCACATTTACTGCTTTTTGCATTAAATGCATGCATCCAATGGCGTGTTGAAATCGTGTATGATGCGCCCCCGGATAAACCAAATACGACATGCCCATTTGTGAAATTCTTCGAAGACGTTGAAAATATTTATGCTCAATTAAATCAAAAATCAACGAATTGGGTATGGTAATAAATCCGTAAATTGGATCGTTAAGTATTTTAAGTTTGTTTAGCGTATTCAAGCTTATCCTTTTAATTTAAATTTAAACAAATATACATGAACACTATTAATATCCTTTGGGTTGACGACGAAATAGATTTATTGAAACCCCATATTATGTTTCTACAGAAAAAAAATTATAACGTCACAACTTGTAATAGTGGTACTGAAGCTATAGAAATTTTAGATGATACCAATTTCGATATTGTTTTTTTAGATGAAAACATGCCTGGCTTAACTGGTCTTGAAACGCTTAATGAAATTAAAGAACGAAAAGTAACTTTGCCTGTAGTGATGATTACTAAAAGTGAAGAAGAATACATTATGGAAGAAGCTATTGGAAACAAAATAGCCGATTACCTTATTAAGCCCGTTAATCCCAATCAAATACTTTTAAGTTTAAAGAAAAACTTAGACCACTCAAGACTAGTTTCTGAAAAAACAACCTCTAATTACCAGCAAGAATTTCGAAAAATAGCAATGGATTTATCTATGGTAAATAGTTATGAAGAATGGGTTTCACTTTATCAGAAATTAATTTACTGGGAAATTCAGCTAGAAGATATTGAAGACCATGCCATGTTTGAAATTTTAGAATCTCAAAAAAACGAAGCCAATCTTCAGTTTGGGAAATTTATAGACAAACACTACGCCAGTTGGTTTCAACCAAATACAGAGGCGCCAATCTTATCGCATAATTTATTTAAAGATCGAATTGCTCCAGAATTAAGTAAAGAACAACCTACGCTTTTAATAGTTGTAGATAATTTGAGATATGACCAATGGAAAGCCTTCGAACCCATAGTTAATAACCATTATAAAAAAGAATCCGAACTGCCTTTCTTTAGTATTCTCCCTACAGCGACGCAATATGCTCGTAATGCTATTTTTTCTGGTTTAATGCCTAGTGACATGGAAAAACTACATCCTGAGTATTGGAAAAACGATACCGACGAAGGCGGTAAAAACCTTCATGAAGCCGATTTTTTAAATGCACAAATGAAACGCTTAAGGCTTACCCATCTTAAACATGAGTATTACAAGATTACCAATCTAAAATCAGGAAAAAAACTAGTTGATAATTTTAAAAGCACAAAAAATAACGACCTCACTGTTGTGGTTTATAATTTTGTTGATATGCTTTCACATTCTAAAACCGAAATGGATGTAGTAAAAGAATTGGCCTCTAATGATAAAGCATACCGATCGTTAACGCAAAGTTGGTTTAAAAACTCTCCCCTTTTAGAAATGATTCAACAGGCGCAACAAATGGGTTTTAAACTAATTATTACTACAGATCATGGTACCATAAATGTAAAAAACCCTTCAAAAGTTATTGGAGATCGAGATACCAGTTTAAACTTGCGGTATAAAACGGGTCGTAGTTTAAGTTACGAAGATAAAGACGTTATAGCTGCCAAAGACCCTAAAGAAATTCACTTGCCCTCCATTACCATGAATAGTTCTTTTATATTTGCAAAAAGTGATTTGTTTTTTGCTTATCCCAATAATTACAATCATTACGTAAGTTATTATAGAAATTCTTATCAGCACGGCGGCGTCTCGTTAGAAGAAATGATTATTCCTTTTGTAATTTTGAACCCAAAATAATCTTATGTTGGCTCTTGCCTGTTAAAATCTATTGCCCCCATAACAGAAATCGAATTTAAAGTTTAAGGTTTTAAAGCAAAATACAGAAAAAAATAAACCCCTATAATGGTAAGTATTTCTTTAAATGACAGTATTTTTGCAAAAGCAAAAAACACAAAATGAAACTTGTACACCGAATCGGGTATTATCTTGGCGGATTTTCATTAGGACTTATTATTCTAGCCTTTTTTCTTAACGGAAAAAAAGCCTCTTGTAGCTATGGTCCTGAAGCACGGGTTTTAAAAAATATTAATCTAAAAAAAGTAGATTATACAAATAATACAGCGGCGTTTATTGCAGAAAACAATATCGATACCACTGCGATAAATTACATTTTATACAAAGGTGATGTGAAATTTTCTAAAAGTGATACTAAATCTAAACCCTGTAAAACGTATCATATTGAAGGATTATTGAATGATAGAGAAGCGGTTTTATTGGTAGAAAATTGTAAAGAAACTGCTACACTAAAAAGCATTACTTGGGTAAATAACTTATAGGTAATATTAATAATAATTAAGTTTTGTTGAGCTTAAACCGTCTAAATCACATTTCCTAATACCTAATCCCTATAGCCTACTACCTACTTTACTTAACTATTTTTTCTCCGTTTCATTTCTTTGCTTAACAACGATAATTCTCTACCAGTTTGTCCCATGACACTGGTATTTTCTTTGGCGCGTCGAATTAAATAAGGAACCACCTCTTTTACTGGTCCAAAAGGAATTAGTTTAGCAGTATTGTAGCCTTTTTTAGCTAAATTGAAACTAATATGATCGCTCATTCCATACAATTGTCCAAACCATACAGAATTATTGCGCGGGGTTAAATTCTTTTCTGCCATAAGTTGCATGGCCAAGTAAGAACTGGTTTCATTGTGCGTGCCTACAAAAGCCGATATGTCTTCATTATGATCTAATATATAGGATAACGCATCGTTAAATGTACGATCTGTAGCTGCTTTATTTTCACAAATAGGAGATGGATATCCCATTTCAACCGCACGTGCTCTTTCTTTTTCCATGTAAGCGCCACGAACTATTTTTAAGCCCAACTTAAATCCATCAGATTTTGCTCGCTCATGCAATGTTTTTAAATAATCTACTCGATCCCAACGGTAACATTGTAAGGTATTATAGACGGTTAATCGTTCTTTATTATAACGTTTCATCATCAATTCTACCAAATCATCGGCAGCATCTTGCATCCAAGTTTCTTCGGCGTCTATTAACACCCAAAGCTTGGCCTCATAGGTTGCCTTGCAAATGGTGTCAAAGCGCTTAACAATACGCTCCCATTCTTCCTGCTCGGTTTCTGTTAGCGGTTTTTTCTCGGTTTTTTTTTGCCACAAGGCAAAACGACCTAAAGCAGTTGGTTTCATGGCAATTATAGAGCTTTCTTTATTGATTAGAGCGAAGTTAATAAGCGCTAACTTTTTATCCATCGCTGCATCAAAATCGGTCTCATTAGTTTTTCCTTCAACAGAAAAATCCATAATAGAGGAAACTCCTGTTTTATACAATCTTTTTATTACTGGAATACAATCTTGCTCGGTTTCTCCTCCACAAAATTGACTGTACAAGGTATTTTTTATTAATCCCTTTACGGGTAAACCCAACTGTAATGACTTTTTTGCCAAAAAAGCACCTATTTTAACCAAAGTGGCATTGCCCATCATTCTAAATAGAAAATGCGCCTTAGAGAGTTCTTTTCGCGATTTTAAAGCAAATGCTATTTCCGTATTTTCAAAGATTTTTTCTTGTTGCATGTTATAAAGAAAATAATAGTGCAAAGATAGTTATATAAATAAAGCTAAATACTTTAAATTCATCATCTGCTTTATATTTTTTAAACATAATTTGTGGGTCGTAAAATAAGAGCTTATTTTCACAACTTTAAATTTTATTACATTGTTAAGAGCTCTTATGACGCCTGTAAAAACTCAAGATTATCATATTTATTTTAATACGGAATGTTATCATTCTTTGAATGCCCATTTACAAGCCGTAAATTATTCTAAACTATTTATTTTAGTAGATAAAAACACGCATCACTCGTGTTTACCCTATTTTTTAGAGCAATTAGAAACCAATTTAGTTATTGAAATTATTAACATTGAACCTGGTGAAACCTATAAAACCATAGAAACTTGCTCGAGCGTCTGGAATGCACTATCTGAATTAGACGCCGATAGAAAAAGTCTTTTAATTAATCTTGGCGGTGGTGTGGTAACCGATCTTGGTGGCTTTGTTGCTTCAACTTTTAAGCGTGGTATCGCTTTTATAAACGTACCAACTACATTACTCGCTATGGTCGATGCGTCTATTGGAGGAAAAACGGGAGTAGATTTAGGGGTTTTAAAAAATCAAATAGGAGTTATTAATACTTCTAAAATGGTGTTAATAGACACCTCCTTTTTAAAAACCTTACCCCCTTTAGAAATACGCTCTGGTTTGGCAGAGATGTTAAAGCATGGCTTAATTTATAATAAGTCTTATTGGAAAGCGATAACGACAGCTTATGCGTCAAACTTTGAAAATTTAGACCCTTTAATTTACGAGTCTATTATAATTAAAAAAGATATTGTAGAAGAAGACCCTTTTGAAAATGGACTAAGAAAAACACTAAATTATGGGCACACCCTTGGTCATGCCATAGAATCCTATTTTTTAAGTCATCATGAAAAAACAACTTTATTACATGGTGAAGCCATTGCTATTGGAATGGTTTTAGCAACGTATCTCTCTAAAACCCTTACAGGTTTTCCTTCTGAAGAATGCGACGCTATAAAAGCAACGTTAAAATCTATTTACGGGCATGTTGAAATAAGTGAGACCGATCAAGATGCTATCATAGTGCTTTTAAAACATGATAAAAAAAATGAAAACGGAAATGTTAATTTTGTATTACTTGAAGAAATAGGTAAAGCCAAAGTAAATTGTATTGTAGAAAATAGTTTGATAAAAAAATCTTTTAAATTTTATTCTGAATAAATTGTTTGATTTATTTTTTTTTGTAAATTTATAATTGTACTTAACTATTATTAACCATATAAAACCCCTAAATATATGAGACGTGTTATTGTAGACTACAAAAAATTAACGCCTGAGGTACTAAATTTACTAACTTCTACGTACCCAGATGGCTATGGTGATGATGATATTATTGTTTTTGATAATCATAAAAATGAACGCATTGAAGCCGTAGAAGTAAAAACAGATGGTACGATATACCTAGTCAAAGTAGGTAGTAAACTTCAATATACTATGACTAATTTTGATGCTAATAATGAAATTACAACCAACGATACTGGTCATGTAGTTGTTGAGGATTTAAATGAGGAAGAATAAAGTATTCGTAGTTTTCTTATTCAACTTATAAGGTGAGTTCATTGTAAATACCGCTCTTTAATAATTTGCATATGATGTTTTTCATGACCAATTATTAAAAACGCTAAGGCTCGTACAGAAACTTTAGAGTTTCCAACGATTCCTTTGCTAATAAGTGTTTTTGAATTAAAACTTTTAAACAAAGCAATTGTAGATGCTCTTGTTGTTTCATATTCATTAATCAAATTTGCTAAGGGTTTACTATTTGCTAGGCTTTCTTTTGAAAACTCATTTTCATTAAACCCAGACAATGGTGTTTTATCCTGTCTTGCAAAACGTAATGCGCGATACGCAAAGACTCGTTCTGCATCAATAATATGGTTTAGAATTTCTTTTGGGGTCCATTTTTCATGGGCATAGCGATATTCTAAAGTGGCCTGCGATAAGGTATTATAAAAAGAAACCATGTTTGTTTTACCAACAACTAAGCCTTCAAGTAGATCTACATTAGCTGCTTGGTCGATATAAGACTTAAAATAAGGAATGTATTCTGTATCAGATAAATCTGCAGTGGTCATAAGTATAATTATTTATAGATCAAATATAACAAAGCATAATTTTATACTTGCCTTTATGTACAATAAAATCTCTATTGTACTCTACAAAATTTTTCATAAAAAATCCTTTGTTACATTAACAAAGGATTTTAATTACAACCGAAGGTAATTGAATTACTTTAATCTATAAAAAAACTATAACTTTATTACTTTTCGAGCTATACTATTTTGAGGAGATTCCAATTTAAGAATATAATTTCCTGAGCTAAGTTCTCCTAAGTTAATTTTAATTTGCTTGTCTGTTTTTTCAGGTCTCGTTGATAGAACCAATCTACCCGTAATATCGTACATCGAAACAGTTTCTACAGTTACGTTAGGGGCATCTATAAATAACTCCCCTTGAGTTGGATTCGGGAATACGCTTACGCTAGCGCCATCTATAGTAACAGCGTTTGTAGATAAGGTAATGTCATCATAATCTCTACTTCTCATGTGGTCTCTAACAAAATTACCAGACGCTGTTAAGTTACCATCTAATAAACCCTGTAGACCTCTTCCAGCACTTATTACAGAAGAATCTTCATTTTTATCGCTAATATTCCAATTCACATAGCTAATATTATTTTCAATTAAAAAATTAAACCAACGTCTTGATTCTTGGGGGTTAAAACCACCATTACCACTAGCATCTGTAGTTCCATATTCGGTAACAAATACGGCGGCACCTTTCTGCATTGCTCTTTTGGTTCTGTCTATAAGCCACTGTCCGTGCGTATTAGCATAATAGTGTAGTGCGTATGCTAAATTTGGATCTCCATTAATGGGGTTGTCGGCAGCTTCTTCTACTTCTTGACACCAAGTTCTAGTTCCTACTACAATTAAGTTATCAGGATCATTAGCTCTAATGGCTGCGATTACTGGTCTTGCATAATTTTTAACCGTATTCCAAGGTGTGCTTAATAAAGGTTCGTTGTATATTTCATATATTACGTTATCGTATTCACCGTAAGTTTTTGCCATTTCACTAAAAAAGCCAACGGCTTCATTAACATAATTCTCTGCTTTATGGGTATGCCAATCTATAATGACATAAATTCCTTTGGCAATTGCTGCATCTATTACTCTTTTAATTTTAGCGGTCTGCGCTGCTCGGTTTTGGATGTAGTTATTACCACCATCCCAACTTTCTTTTACTCCTAGAGCAGGTCTTATAATGGTGCTGTTCCAGTCATCGGTAAGATGATTAACTGTTTGTGCGTTGTAGAAAGGTTCACTCTCACCTGCATTACTCCAAAACATGCTATTTCCTGCCAGACTTATTTTTTGGCCATTCTCTGTTGTAACATGACTTCCATTAACTTGTAATCGCCCTCCTCTTTCAACTATGGTTTGAGAAAAGACAAACGGATTACTTAATAACATTAAAAAAAGGATAGCGAAAGGTTTTAGGTATCCTTTTTTAGAATTTGATGGCTTTTTTAAAGTAGTTTTCGATTTCATAATTAATTATATTGGTATTATTTGGCAAAATTGTATACTATTGATCATCAATATTTCACAATACGGCTCTTACACTTTTTAACATTAAAAATATATCAAACTATTATTTTCAGCAAATTTTTGTGAATATTTTCATTAAAATTGAAAAAATAATATCAA
>CALDCO010000047.1 GCA_937937185.1 uncultured Flavobacteriaceae bacterium | reverse complement strand
TACAATTATTGCACATGTTATTAAAATCATAGAGAATATAAGCTTTAAAGGCGGCAATGACGTGCAAAAATTTCGTTCTCCTGAATTAGATGTTGTTCAAGATGCCGATCGTTTGGATGCACTAGGTGCCATTGGAATTGCAAGAACCTTTAACTATGGAGGCTATAAAAACAGAGCCATTTATAACCCAGAAATAAAACCTAACCTTAAACTTTCTAAAGAAGAATACAAGCGCTCAACAGCGCCATCAATAAATCATTTTTATGAAAAATTGTTATTACTAAAAGATAGAATGAATACTAAAACAGGGAAACGCATTGCGGAACAACGTCATCAATTTATGGAACGCTATTTAGAACAGTTTTACAGTGAATGTAGTGGCGAGCGGTAATTAATACTCAATTCGATTGCGCAAAATTTATTTTTAATACCCGCTAACTGTACTTTATTTTGCGTAAAATTCTTACCGATTCTTTGTATTGATCGTAAACTGAGGCATAGTGCTTTTTAAGAAAAGGTTTCGCTTCATGTAATTTGTCTATCGCCTCATGAAATAAATTGAGGTAGCACAACAAATAAGTGGCTGGAAGATTTTGTAAATCCTTCTCTTCTGCATTAGAAAGCGAAATATTCTTCTTTAACTTTTCTAAAATGGAATTATTGCTATTGTAAATATGATGTAATATTTTTTTGTCAAATTGAGGCGCCTCAAAAATTAGTGTAGAGTCTATAGTATAGCTCGCATTGTCTTGAAAACTAATAATGGTTTCCTCTAAAGGGTAGTATTTAAAAGCATCTTGAAACCCCAAGGAAACGTACTCTATAATTTTAAAACGATTATTATTAAAAGAAATAGAAACTTCATCGAATATTGAAAAAAATAAACGCACTTGTTCATTTATAAGTTCAATATCTACACGAGAGTAAAAGGTTTCATTTCCATTTTTCTTTTCTTGCCCTGCCCAACACACTACAAAATACTCTTTAAACACCTTATATTTTGGATTATAATCTTTTCGTTTAGCCATAAAATCAAAAACGCCATCTAAAGTGTACTCTATATTATTACGCGCATGGCTTTCTATGGCTTTAACAATTTTAGAATTAACATCTTTAATTTCAATATCAAATACCTTGGGCATGCTTATGCTGCCGTCTCTAAAAAACACAGAGCCGCCATAGTATTTCCATATGTTTTTTCTTAAAGACGTTAAACCCTTACTAGACCTAATGGTTACTAATCCTACCACTTTGTTATCTGGTAAATGGGGGAATGGAATGTTTTCGTATTGTACTATTGGCGGATTAGTAAGGTAAGCATTAATAAGGTTTTGTATTTTGCTATCATCAAAAAAATCGACCCCTATTATCGTATTGTCTTCATCCTCTACACCAATAACAATATAAGAGTTGTTTTTGGGGTTAGAGTTCGATAAGGCACAAATGTGTTTCAAAAATTTTGCTTTGCCTTCTTTTTGACCAATATCTATCCTAAGTTTTTTATCATAAAAACTATTCTCATCGTTATGAGCTAAAAGATTTTTTATAAGAAGGCGTTTGTTAATCATTTTTCATACTCCTGCGCAGGCAGGAATCACTTATTATTAATTTAAGTTTTGTTAAATTTCTTTCTTTACAATGGTTGAACTTGCCTGGGCGGTACAAAACATTAATACGTCTGCAATATTAACATGAGCAGGACGAGAAATAGCAAAATAAATAACTTCTGCAACGTCGTTTGCTTGGAGTGCTTTATAACCTTTATACACGTTATTGGCAATTGTTTCACCCTTAAAACGCACTTGAGAAAATTCGGTCTCTACTAATCCTGGATTTATAGCGCTTACTTTTATTCCAAAGGGGTTAAGATCCATTCGCATCCCTTCAGTAATCGCAAGAACCGCATGTTTACTCGCACAATATACATTGCCCTTAGGATAAACTTCTTTTCCTGCCGAGGACCCAATATTAATAACATGTCCCGATCGCCTTTTTGTCATTTGCGGTATAATGGCTTTACTTACGTAAAGAAGTCCTTTCACATTACTATCCATCATGGCTTCCCAATCCTTTAAATCGCCTTCATGTATGGCATCTAAACCATGTGCATTACCTGCATTATTTATTAAAATATCAATTGTTTTAAAGTGATCTGGTAGCGATTCAATGGCTTCAAAAACTGCTTTTTTATCGCTTACATCAAAATTTAAGGTATGCACTTCGGTTTGTTTATTAAGCGCTTCTTTAATAGTTTGTAATCGTTCTTCTCGCCTACCACAAAGTATTAAATGAATCCCTTGTTTTGCAAATTCATGAGCCGTAGCTCTGCCTATTCCGCTGGTGGCTCCAGTAATTAGTGCTATTTTTTTCATACACATATTCTCCTCAAAGGAAGTTTTTTAATTTGAATTACTTTTTAGTTATGGCTATTATTGCTGCCGTTTTTGAGAGTGCTCGCCAAGGCAACGAATTAAACCAAATAAAAACATTTTTTGCTTATCATCCTTTCAATAAGAACTTTGTAATAATTTTTATGAAATAAAAAATCTAGGTAACGCATTAAACATATTTAGATTATAAGTCATATGGCGTGTTATTTCTCTCATTTTTTACAGTCTAGCACACACGATATAATCCTCACAAAAACGCCAGAATATCATAGCAATGAATTGAATGCTTAAAAATAGAAACAAAATAACTATTAAAGGCGATAAACACTTGATTTTTTAACCAATTATTAACAGCATACCATAAAAAAAAGTAACAATTTGCAATTCTTAATTTCCTATACTAAATTCGAGCTTTAAAAATCAAAAAAAAGGATGGAAGAAACGACTACTATTGACATTAAATCAATAAATGAAAAGATAGAAAAAGAGAGTGCTTTTGTTGACTTGCTAACGCGTGAAATGAACAAAGTGATTGTGGGTCAGAAACATATGATCGAACGGTTATTAATAGGCCTACTGGGTCAGGGGCATATTTTACTTGAAGGCGTTCCGGGGTTAGCAAAAACCTTAGCCATAAATTCATTATCTAAAGCCATAGATGGTAGTTTTAGCCGTATTCAATTTACTCCTGACTTGTTACCAGCCGATGTTGTTGGAACGATGATCTACAATATGAAGGTTAATGATTTTTCAATTAAAAAAGGACCTGTATTTGCGAATTTTGTATTAGCCGATGAAATTAACAGAGCCCCTGCAAAAGTGCAATCGGCTTTATTAGAAGCCATGCAAGAAAAGCAAGTTACCATAGGCGACGAAACGTTTATACTCGACAAGCCTTTTTTGGTAATGGCCACACAAAACCCTGTAGAGCAAGAAGGGACCTATCCTTTGCCAGAAGCGCAGGTCGATCGTTTTATGTTAAAAACAGTTATCGATTATCCAAAGCAAGATGAGGAGCAATTAATTATGCGTGCTAATTTAAAAGGGGCATTCGAGACGATTAACCCTGTTGTTTCTGTTTCGCAAATATTACAAGCTCAGAAGGTTGTACGGGAAGTGTATATGGATGAAAAAATTGAAAAATACATCTTAGACATTATCTTTGCGACGCGTTATCCAGAAAAGTATAAGCTAGAAAATTTAAAACCATTAATCGCTTTTGGTGCCTCTCCTCGTGGAAGTATAAATTTGGCTACAGCAGCAAAATGTTATGCGTTTATTAAACGCCGTGGTTATGTAATCCCTGAAGATGTTAGGGCCGTAGTCTATGATGTATTGCGCCATAGAATTGGTATTACTTACGAAGCTGAAGCCGAAAATGTGACTTCTGTAGACATTATTAACAAGATTGTTAACGAGATTGAAGTACCATAGGATTTCTGATTTAAGAATAACGAATGACGATTTATGATTTATGATTTCAAAAGTCGTAAATGAAAAATCTCCAATCGTAAATTGAGAAATGGATACTAAAGAATTACTTAAAAAAGTTCGAAAAATTGAGATTAAGACACGGCGTTTGTCTGATCACATTTTTGGCGGTGAATACCATTCGACGTTCAAAGGACGTGGTATGACTTTTTCTGAGGTAAGACAATACCAATTTGGAGACGATGTAAGAAGTATCGATTGGAATGTTACGGCGCGTTATAATGAACCTTATGTAAAAGTATTTGAAGAAGAACGCGAATTAACCATGATGCTAATGGTCGATGTTTCAGGATCAGAATTTTTTGGAACAGAACAACAATTTAAAAGTGAAGTAGTCACAGAAATTGCAGCGACTCTGGCCTTTTCAGCAACGCAAAACAATGATAAGATTGGACTTATTTTATTTTCAGACGAAGTGGAATTATTTATTCCGCCTAAAAAAGGCCGCTCTCATGTTTTGAGAATTATTCGTGAGTTAATAGAATTTAAACCCAAAAGTAAGCTTACTAATTTAGCTGAGGCCTTCAAATTCCTTAGGAATGTAATGAAGAAAAAAGCAATCGTTTTTGTGCTTTCAGATTTTATTGCGGATGATTACAAGCAAACACTAAAAATTTCGGCCAACAAGCACGATGTAACAGGTATTAGAGTATACGATAAGCATGAAGAAACCATGCCTAATCTTGGTATGGTACAAATGCAAGATGAAGAAACAGGCGAGTTAATGCTCGTGAATACAGGGTCTAAAAAAGTGCGCCTTAATTACAACAATTACTACAAGGAAAAAGTAAGTTATTACAAGGATAGTTTTGCCAAATCTGGAGCAGGAACCATCAATTGTCGGGTAGACGAAAGTTATGTGAAAAAATTATTAGGCTACTTTAAAAGAAGAGGATAAGAACTAATGAGTAACGATTTTAGATTTATGAATACGAAAAATAAAAGCAGGTCTTCGGTTTCCCGTTTCAGACGTTCTACTTTTTTGTTTCTTTTCTTTATTCTTTTTTCTCTATTTTCATTTAGTCAAGTAACAACTTCTATCGACTCTACAGCAATAAAAATAGGCCAAGAAATTACTTATAAAATTGAAGTCGAAGCAGACACCACTGCGGTTGTTGTTTTCCCCGAAGGTCAGACCTTTATGCCCTTAGAAGTTTTAGAGTCTTACAAGGTAGATACCACCAAAAGAGAAGCAAAATACAACCTCATTAAAAAATATGGCTTAACACAATTCGATTCTGGGCGTTACATTATTCCTAAACAAAAGGTCCTTGTAGGCACTAAAGAATTTTTAACAGATTCCTTAACGGTTCAGGTTAACAATGTTGTTATCGATACCACAAAGCAAGGTTTGTATGGCATTAAACCCATCATAGAGGTTAATAAAGGAGGCGGCAGCTGGTGGAAGTATTTATTAATAACATTGTTGGTTTTTGCGCTTATCGGGTTTTTACTCTGGTGGTTTATCTGGCGAACAAAGCCATTAACCGAAGAAGAAGAAATCGCTTTACTACCTCCTTACGATCGTGCAAAATTAGCGTTAAAAAAACTAGACGAAAGCGGGTATTTACAAAAAGAAGAATTAAAAGAATATTACTCAGAGCTTACTTTTATTATTCGCAAATATTTAGATGAAAAAGTATACGACCATGCTTTAGAGAGTACAACGCACGAGTTAATTTCTCGTTTAAATTTGCTTAGAACAGGGAATCAAATCGATTTAAAAGTAGAAGACATTTCCAAGATAGAAAGTATTTTACAGCGTGCCGATTTGGTGAAATTTGCAAAATCTGCTCCAGATATTGAGCTGGCTAGAATGGACAGACTAACGATCGATTTAGAGTTAGATCTTGTAAAAGAAGCCTTACCAGAACCCTCTGAAGAAGAAAAACTATTATTAAAGGCTTATGAGCAGGAGGAAAAACGAAAACGGCGAGTAGAGAAAATAGTCCTAAGTACAGTAATTGGAGTACTGCTCTTACTATTGACAGGCGGCGGAATTGTTGCAAAACATGGGTTTACCAATGTTAAAGACACCATTACAGGGAAAGAAACAAAAAAACTCTTAGAAGGCGAATGGGTATTAAGTGCTTATGGTTTCCCTGTAATAACCATAGAAACTCCCGAGGTTTTAGAACGGCAGGAAGTACCAATTCCTGAAGAATTGAAGGATAAAATGACGGTTACTAATTTTCATTATAAGCATGATAATGAATTAGAAATAACGCTAAGCACTATAATCACCCAAGAGGAAAAGCAACAAAGTGAAACGGAAGCAGAGAATAAAGACGATGCACTAGTTGCACTGGCTTCTAAATTAGTGAATCAAACATTAAAACAATTTGAAGCAAAAGGCTATAGAAATATTATTTCTAATAATGATAAGTTTGTCACTCCAAATGGAGCGGAAGGCATGAAAATGACTGGTAATTACGAATATCCTTTAAAAGAAGGTTCCGATAGCTATGTGCCTGGGAAATTTACATTATTACTATTTACAGCTAATGAAGGTGTAAATGTCACCCATACGATAACCATGACTTATTTAGATAATGAAATTTATTTAAAACAAATACACGATCGGGTGTTAAACTCTATTGAATTAAAACCAAAAACAGAACCATAATGTTTGAAGGCGTAGAATTTTATAATAAAGCATTTTTTTGGTTGCTATTACTTTTGCCAATAGCCCTGTTATGGTATGTGTTTAAATACAACCAGCAAACTGCCGAGTTAAAAATATCAAGTCTAAAAGGATTTAAAGTAACCCAATCATGGCTGCCTAAATTACGCCATTTGTTATTTGCCTTGAGGTTACTGGCGCTTGCTGCCTTAATAACTGCTATGGCAAGACCACGTATTAGTGATGTGTCTACAAAAACAAAAACAACAAGAGGAATAGATATTGTAATTGCTATAGATGTCTCGGCAAGCATGTTAGCAAAAGATTTAAAACCTAACCGCTTAGAAGCCTTAAAAAAAGTAGCCGCGGCCTTCATTAAAGGGCGCCCAAACGACCGTATAGGTTTAGTGGAATATGCAGGAGAAAGCTATACTAAAACACCCATTACCAGTGATAAAAACATTGTTTTACGCTCGTTAAATGAAATACGGTATAATACGATTATAGAAGGGGGCACGGCTATAGGAATGGGTTTGGCGACTTCGGTAAACCGGTTAAAAGACAGTAGAGCAAAAAGTAAAGTGATTATTCTATTAACCGATGGGGTAAATAATTCGGGGTCGATAAATCCTAAAATCGCTAGTGAGTTAGCTGTAGAATTTGGTATTAAAACCTACACAATTGGTCTAGGCACCAATGGCATGGCCTTATCGCCAGTTGCAATTAAGCCTAATGGAAGCTTTCAATATGCCAGAACACCCGTAGAAATAGACGAAGCCTTGCTAAAAGAAATTGCTCAAGTAACAGGAGGCAAGTATTTTAGAGCCACCAATAACAAAAAACTAGAAGCCATTTATGACGAAATAAATAAACTTGAAAAAACAGAAGTCGAAGAGATTAAGTACACCACTTACGAAGAAAAGTTTAGAGGTTTTGTGTGGATTGCTGGAATTTTACTGTTACTTGAATTATTATTAAGATATACGGTGTTTAGAAGTTTTGTGTAGATTAAATAATGAAGCGGCTGGTTATGGGTTAAAATAATAAGTAAAAAAAATGAATGAGTTAATCGTATACAAAAGCTGGTGGTCGCGACATTGCAAATGGCTTGTCCCATTGGCAATTGT
>CALDCO010000046.1 GCA_937937185.1 uncultured Flavobacteriaceae bacterium | reverse complement strand
AGATACTAGAGTGACTCATGGTGATCCATTAATAAATGGAGAAAATTTTACTAATGTTGCTGGTCAAATGACGATTGTTAACTATAAAGTAAAATTCCAAAACACGGGTAAATACTTTGTTTGGGTTAGAGCTTACTCTTCAGGTACAGAAGATAACGGCGTTCACGTTGGTCTCGATGGACAGTGGCCAGATTCAGGAAAAAGATTACAATGGTGTTCGGGTAAAAATCAATGGACATGGGAAAGCAAACAAAGAACAGATGCCAACCATTGTGGTGAAGAAAGAAAAATATTTGTTAATGTAAACACGCCTGGTATTCACACTCTTTCTTTCTCTATGAGAGAAGATGGTTTCGAAATGGATAAAATCGTCCTTAGTAAAGAGTATAACAAGCCTAATGGTAATGGTCCTGCAGAACAGTTAGACGATTGTAGCTTATCGACTACAGATGTACAATTAGATGACATTAAGCTGTTCCCTAACCCTGCTTACAATACTTTAACCGTTAAAGGTGTAGAAGGAAGTGCTGGAGTTTACGATTTATATGGTCGTAAAATAATGGATGGTATTAATATTAATAGTGCGAGTAACACCGTTAATGTTTCTACCCTACCTTCTGGGATGTACTTATTAGTATTCGACAATGATCGAGTTGCTAAGTTCTTAAAACAGTAAAACAGCTAACCACTCATAGTAAATATGGGCTATAAAAAACCCTACAAAGGCGCGATGCTTTTGTAGGGTTTTTATTTTTTTTAAAAATGATCCTTTTAAACCTCCATTATAGCATATTAATGTGATTTCGATCTAAGGGTTTAGTGTAAAAAAACCGTCAAATTGAGTGGTTTTTCAAAGTGAAACGAAGAAAAATAGTATCGAAAATCACTACCATTGACGTGTTTTTTAATTTGTTGCTATTTGATCAATTATAATAAAAACGCTTTCCATTTATCACTGGATCGAACAGGTAGTAGAATTGCTTTAAAACACTTATCGCTATGTAGCTCATATGGTTTTTTAACAGCCTATCGAAAGAAAAAAAGAAAAGACAACTGTTTTTTATCACTCTATACGATTATGGTCGAAAAACTACCATTGGGTGTTTTACGTCAAATTTCTACGCCTTAACTGACGTAAATTTTCTTATGCCGAACTCACGTCATATTAATACCAGTTCTAATTTAAAAATACCCAAATAAAATATAGATGTTTTTTATTTAGCAAAAAAGAGATCGTAGATTCATAAACACTTTAAAAGAAAAATATAAAACCGTGAACTAAAATACAAGCATAGCTTGGCTACGATTAAATTTTATTTTGAAGCATAAATAAAAAAGGGCAACTTTTAGTAAGCAATTTAAAATCAGAAATAGTAGTACTCAAAAAAGTAATGTTATGTTGATTTAGCGATACTAATAAATCGTTATTGCTACTAATAGCTATAAAACGATTTTAAATCGCCTTAGAAATCGTTTAATTCACAAAACATGTAATTGTACTACATAGCCTTCATTACCTCTAATATTACATACCGTATCGTCTTCAAAAATTAAATACTGCCCTTTAATCCCTTTTAAAATTCCTGTAAATGTTTTCGTTTTACCAAAATTTAAAGACTTAGGGGTCTTAGGATAGTGCAACACAGGAAATTCTATATTAATCGCGGCGTTATTATTAATCATATAATTTCGAGCTTGGGCTGGGAGGTGTTCCTTTAGTTTATCTTTCCAGACTAGCAAATCCTCTTCTTCAAAATCGTTCTTAAGCATCTTTCGCCAATTCGTTTTATCGCTCACGTAGTTTTTCAAAGCCACCTCAGTTATGCCAGCAAGGTATCTATTTGGCACTTCAACCATTTCAATAGCTTCATGAGCACCTTGATCAATCCATCGCGTAGGAACTTGCGTTTTTCTTGTTACTCCAACTTTCACATTACTCGAATTTGCTAAATACACGATGTGAGGCTGTAATTGTACCTTACTTTCATATGTTATATCTCGATCTTCTATACCTAAATGCGCTGTGCTTAATTCTGGTTTCATAATCCAATCTGCCGCTTGAGGAATATCAAAAAAACAATTTTTACAAAACCCTTGCCTATAAATAGGTCGGTCTAAACCACAATTTAAACATTGACTTTTTACAAAATCAAACTTGATTTTTTTATTTAGCAATTGATTTACATTCAAAAAATCATTATCAAAAATTAAATAATATTGAATTGGCTGTGAAAATTCGGTTTCCATTTTCCTTAAAACACCTTGGTAAAACATAAAAAAAAGTATTACATTTAAATCTCATAAAGATAGTACAAATATGACAATCCCTCTAGTTAATTCAATAGCGTCATGGTTCTTAAAAAAACGATTTCATCAAATCGAATTATTTTTAAAATATCCTAACGAAGTACAGGAGGAGTTACTATTTAGTTTAGTTGAAACTGCCAAAGACACTCAAATAGGTAAAGCATTCGATTTTAAATCAATTAAATCTTATAAAACCTTTAGTGAGCGCGTTCCTATTTCTAGTTATGAAGATTACCAAGACAGTATAGAACGTTCTCGATTAGGAGAAAAAAACATATTCTGGCCAGACTCAATTAAATGGTATGCAAAATCCAGTGGTACCACCAACTCAAAAAGTAAATTTATACCAGTTAGCACCGCCTCTTTAGAAGACTGTCATTATGCTGCTGCAAAAGACTTATTGTGCATGTACTTGAATAATAACGAAAACTCTCAATTATTTACAGGAAAAGGCTTAAGGCTAGGTGGTAGTAAAGAACTTTATAAAGAAAACGGAACTATTTTTGGCGATTTAAGTGCAATACTCATTGACAATATGCCATTTTGGGCAGAGTTAAGTAGTACCCCTAGTAATAAAATATCTTTAATGAGTGATTGGGAATACAAGATGAAAGCTATTGTAGAGGAAACCATTAATGAAAATGTAACGAGCTTAGCAGGAGTACCTTCTTGGATGCTCGTATTATTAAATACTATTTTAGAGCATACAAATAAGTCTAATATTTTAGAAATTTGGCCGAACTTAGAAGTTTATTTTCATGGCGGTGTTAATTTTTGCCCTTATATAGATCAATATAAAGCGATTTTACCCAAACAAGACTTTCAATATTATGAGATTTATAATGCCTCTGAAGGTTTTTTTGCCATTCAGGATGCAAACCATTCAAACGAATTACTTCTCATGTTGGATTATGGTATATTTTATGAATTTATTCCCATGGACACTTATGGGACACCTCAGCAAAAAGTAATTCCTTTAAGCGAAGTCGAAAAAGACAAAAATTATGCATTATTAATTACTACTAATGCTGGTTTATGGCGATATAAAATTGGAGATACCATTCGCTTCACCTCAACAAACCCCTACAAAATAATGATTTCAGGTCGAACAAAACATCACATCAATGTTTTTGGAGAAGAACTTATTATTGAAAATGCTGAAATTGCATTAAAAAAAGTGTGTGAAAAAACGGCCTCTGAAATTGTAGATTATACTGCAGCTCCCATTTTTATGAAAGGAAAGGAAAAAGGGGCCCATGAATGGTTAATAGAATTTAAAACGCCTCCAAAAGACATCAATCAATTTAATGAATTGTTTGACGAAGCATTAAAATCGGTAAATTCTGACTATGAAGCCAAACGCTATAATAATATGACCTTAAGTAGCCCCAAAATTAATGTCGCTCGTGAAAAATTATTTTATGATTGGTTAAAACTAAATAACAAATTAGGGGGGCAACATAAAGTACCTAGGCTATCAAATACAAGAAAATATATTAATGTTCTTCTAAATTTAAATGAAAATTAAATTTTACCGTTCATCGATTGTAAGCTATTTATTACCAGTATTTAATATCGACAAAGTGCAGCGTGTAACGATTAGTGAATAATAGCGAAAAAACCAAGAAAAATATTATTAAAAATATTATCGAAATACTAATTATAATTTATAAAAAATGTATTATAATTAGATTTTATTGAATTATTCTTGTCTTTTTAATCAAAAAAATAAATTATCGACAAAGCGCATTTAGAAAAAAATAACTAAACGAATTTTAGTGCTATTCATCCAAAAAATTATTGTAAAATCATGTTAATGAACTACTTTCACATCAGTAATAAATCCATTTATAGATATGAAACGCAGCCTCTTATTAATAACATGTATCATTTTATCATCCATTGTTTATGGACAAGGTCCAAATAACAATTATGATAATATCGCGAAAAAACTAAATGTAAAAACTGGAAATAAAATTGTTACTGGTGAAGAACTAGGAAACAATGGATTTAATTTCATTAAATACAAACCAGGCAATATAGTAAATACAAAATTCTCAGAATTTGGATCTGGTCTTTTTAGAGACAAACTAATTGTAGTGTCTTCAAGAAAAATTGGAGGACTCGCAAAAATTGACAAAAACACGAATGAAGCATATAAAATGTTGTTCTGTTCAGATTTTAATGAAGATACTTCAGTGATCAAACAGCCTTTACTATTCTCAAGAATATTAAACACGAAAAATGCTAATGAATCTATGGTGTCTTTTTCACCAGATGAACACACTATTTATTTTACAAGAAGTATTAAAGAAGATTCTAAAATTTACGAATTGCGTAAAGCGACTTTAGAAAAAAAATCGCACGGCAACTGGGAAAATGAAGTTGTACTAGATATTAACAAAGCTGGGTATTCTATAGAAAGCCCATTTGTAAGCCCAGACGGACAAAAGTTATTCTTTGCTTCTAATATGCCTGGAACTCTTGGAGGTTACGATTTATTTGTAGCACCCATTAAGAAAGATGGTACCTTAGGAACCCCTAAAAATCTAGGAGAAAATATAAATACTTCGTTAAACGAAAACTACCCCTCTTTATCCAAAGACGGACGAACCTTATTCTTTGCTTCTCAAGGGCATATTAATCTTGGTGGCTATGATACCTTTAAAAGTAATATTAGAAACGAAAAATTCGAGACTCCTGTTAACTTAGGTAATACTGTAAATACAAAAGCAGATGAAGTGGCTTTATTCTTTACTTCAGAAAACAACGGATATGTTTCTTCCAATAAAATTGCTGGAGAAGGTGGGTTTAACATCGCTAAGTTTGAATATAATGTGGTTCGCCAAAATCTAGAAGGCACTGTTTTAGACGAAATTACGCAAATACCGCTTCCAAACACAACTATTACACTATACGATATTGAAGGGAAAGAAGTAGAAAAAACCACTACTGAAGCAGACGGATCCTATAGCTTTGCTGTTTTACCAAACGAAAACTACAGGATAAAAACTCAAAAGAATGGTTTTATTGAAAATACTTTTAACTTTATTGCAGATAAAGGTGATAACAGAACCTATACTAAAGATTTAATTCTTAATGCAACTGAAGCCATTATAGAGAAAAAAGAAAACAAACTCTTTATTTCTGTAGAAAACATCTATTTCGATTATAATAAAGCAGATATTAAGAAAGAATCATACATTGCTTTAAATAAAGTAGTTGCGGTACTTAAAAATAACGAAAACATGAAAATTGAAGTGAATGCGCATACAGATACTCAAGGGACTAACGATTACAACTC
>CALDCO010000045.1 GCA_937937185.1 uncultured Flavobacteriaceae bacterium | reverse complement strand
ATGTGGCGATGAAGCATGCGGTTTTTATTATGGATATTGCTAATAGAAATAGAATAAAATCCACCTTAGCGGTACGATCAAAATAAAGAATTAATGAGGTATTTAAACACCAAACACGAAAAGAATTCAGCAAAAATAACTGGGCTTATTGTTATAATTTTATTGTTACTTTTATTTGTTGTTGGACCACCTTATTTAGACCCTCCACCAGAATATGGCGTTGCAGTTAATTTTGGTAATTCTAATGTAGGAAGCGGAAACGTACAACCAGACCAACCTGTAAAATCTGAAAATTTAAATAATAATAAAAAACCTCAAGAAACAAAATCTGAACCTGAAGAAACAAAGCCAGAAAAGCATATTAAAGAAGAATCGTCTAAAGTAGCAGCTAAAAAGGAAGAAGTTTCTGAAAAAGTTTTAACTCAGGAAGCCGAAGCGGCGATAAAAATTAAAAAAGCTAAAGCATCAAAAGATAAAGCAAATGCTGAAGCAGAAGCCCTGCGAAAAGCGAATGCAAAAGCAGCAGCTGAGGCAAAAAAGAAAAAACAAGAAGCCGATAAGAAGAAGTTAGATGAAATAATGGGCGGATTAAATAAATCTGAAGGAGAAGCCTCAGGAAGTGAGGGAGATGATGATAAAGTTGGAGATAAAGGGCAGTTAAATGGGAATCCTTATGCAACAAGTTATTTTGGAGATCCAGGAACTGGAAGTGGAGGAGTAGGTTATGGTTTAAATGGGAGAGGGAATCCAACTAAAAAGGTTTTCAAGCAAGATTGTAACGAGTCTGGCTTAGTTGTTGTTCGTATCGAAGTCGATAGAAGCGGGCGAGTGGTTAAAGCTGAACCAGGCGTAAAAGGGACCAATAATACTGCTTCTTGTTTGTTAGCGCCTGCAAAGAAAATAGCCTTATCTCATAAATGGAAAGCCGATAATAAGGCACCTGCTCGTCAGATTGGTTTTGTAAGTGTGAATTTTAAATTAGGCCAATAAAGCGTGACCTATAATGCGACGATAAATTGGTTGTTTTCTCAATTGCCAATGTACCAACGTTTGGGCAAATCGGCTTACAAAGTAGATTTGTCTAATACTGTATTATTTGCAAAGCATCTTAAAAACCCGGAGACTAAGTTTAAGTCCATTCATGTTGCAGGTACGAACGGAAAAGGTTCTACTTGCCATATGTTGGCTTCTATTTTACAAGAAGCAGGTTATAAAGTAGGCCTATATACCTCTCCACATTTAAAAGATTTTAGAGAGCGCATTAAAATTAATGGTGCAGTAATTTCTAAACAAGCAGTGATTGGTTTTGTAAAGCGTAACCAATCTTTTTTTGAAGCCAATAGCTTATCGTTTTTTGAAATGACAGTAGGTATGGCATTTGATGTTTTTGCTAAGCAAAAAGTAGATATTGCAATTGTAGAAGTAGGATTAGGAGGGCGATTAGATTCTACTAATATTATTACTCCAGAAATTTCAGTAATTACTAATATAGGATTAGATCATACCCAATTTTTAGGAAATACATTAGCGGCCATAGCGAAAGAAAAAGCTGGAATTATTAAGGATTCTGTTCCATTAGTTGTGGGAGAAACTCAGGCAGAAACGAAAATTATTTTTAAGGAACTCGCTAGAGCAAAAAAAGCAAAAATTAGCTTCGCAGATAAAGAAGTAAAAACAATATACAAAACAGAATTATTAGGGGCTTATCAAGCAAAAAATGTTAAGACGGTAGTGCAGTCTATAAAAGAAATGAACACCAAAGGATTTCTCGTTTCAGAAGATGCTATTAAAACAGGACTTTTAAATGTAGTTAAAAATACGGGCCTTTTAGGACGCTGGCAAATACTTAGTGAAGCACCTAAAGTGGTTTGTGACACGGCGCATAATAGAGAAGGGCTAACATTAACGATGCAGCAGCTTCAAAATGAAAATTATAGCACCTTGCATATTGTTTTTGGAGTAGTAAATGATAAGGATTTAGAACCAATAATGGAAACATTGCCCCAAAAAGCAACCTATTATTTATGCGCTCCTAATATATCTCGACGGATGGATGTAGAGCAACTAAAAGCTGTGTTCGATGATTTTGGATTCGTTTCTAAAGCCTATAAATCGGTTAAACAAGCCTATAAAAAAGCAGTTTATATGGCAAGTAAAGAAGATGTCATCTACATAGGGGGCAGTACATTTGTTGTTTCAGAATTAATCTAATAAGCGATGATTGCATAGCGCTCTTAATTTTTATATGAATATTGGTGTTATTTTATATTGATTTAGCTGTGTAAAATAGAAACGCCAACTTTAATAAGAATTTATAAATGGTATAAGAGGGCGTAAATTATTAGCGGATTTATTCAATTAAAAATATTTTTATTTTTTTCAAAAAAAGCTTTTCCAAAAACAAAAACTACTCTATATTTGCAGTCCTTATTATTAGGGCGCGTAGCTCAGCTGGTTCAGAGCACTTGGTTTACACCCAAGGGGTCAGGGGTTCGAATCCCTTCGCGCCCACAGTTTAAAATACCTCCTCTCGGGAGGTCTTTTTTTTATAAAAACACTAGCTTTCGAATGTACTCACTATTTGGCAAAAAGCTGTTTAGGATCTCTAAAAGCTTTAAATTCTAAAGCATTCCCTGAAGGATCTTCAAAAAACATGGTGATTTGTTCTCCTATTAAGCCTTCAAAACGAACATAGGGCTCAATAATAAAGTCTATGTTTTTAGCTTTCAAGTCTTCAGCAAAATCCATAAAAACCGACCAATTTAAAACCACCCCGTAATGTGGGACTGGCACTTGTTTTCCGTCTACAGCATTGTGGGCTTTGTGTGCTGTATTTTCTTTTGCTTTATAATGAATTACTAATTGGTGCCCAAAGAAGTTAAAATCTACCCAATGCGCACTACTTCTTCCTTCTTCACAGTTAAGTATTTCTCTGTAAAAACGTCTACATTCTTCAAGATTGTAAACTGGTATTGCAATATGGAAAGGACTAATAGAGTTATTCATTTTAGTAGTTAAGAAATTAAGGATTATTAAAAAAAATCATCTTCAGTTAAATACAAAAAGTTAAGGACGGGCGACCTCAAAAATAATGAAAATTAATATTATTGAGATTAATGATAAAATGTTTACCACAAGTATTTTATGTGCGTTCTTCACTTCGAGTGAATTTAAGAAGCTTAGCGAAGTAAATTTGTATCGAGAAGACATAATGCCACCACGAAAATGTTCTGGATACTTTAAACACACTATTCGTATGTTTTATAGGGGGTGCTAGCCTGTATAATCTGGATATAAAAAATGATTGTAAGGAAAACGCGTTACATGAATTTCGCGAACCTCATCGTAAACTCGTTTTCTAAAATCTTCCAAGTTTTCTTTATTTAATGCCGAAATAAATAAGGCATTGTTGCCCACTTTATTCATCCAAGTACTTTTCCACTCGTCTAAGCTATAATGCAATTTCGTACGTTTAGCAATTAAATCGTTTTCATCAAAAGGTTCGGCTTTATAGGCATCGATTTTATTAAACACCATAATTGTTGGTTTGTCTGAACTCTTAATCTCTCCCAAAATTTTATTAACAGAAATAATATGATCTTCAAAATTAGGGTGAGAAATATCGACGACATGAAGTAATAAATCGGCTTCGCGAACCTCATCTAAAGTACTTTTAAAACTATCGACTAATTGTGTGGGTAACTTTCTAATAAAGCCCACAGTATCAGATAATAAAAAAGGAAGGTTTTGAATAACCACTTTACGTACTGTAGTATCTAATGTCGCGAATAACTTGTTTTCTGCAAAGACTTTACTTTTACTAATAACATTCATTAATGTCGATTTGCCAACATTGGTATAACCTACAAGCGCCACTCTTACCATTTTGCCACGGTTACCGCGTTGCACGCCCATTTGTTTGTCTATAACTTTTATTTTATCTTTTAATAAGGAGATGCGATCTCTAACAATACGCCTATCGGTTTCAATTTCGGTCTCCCCAGGGCCACGCATTCCAATACCTCCTTTTTGGCGTTCAAGATGGGTCCACATACCTCTTAATCTAGGGAGTAAATATTGGCATTGTGCCAACTCTACTTGTGTTCTGGCATAACTGGTTTGAGCACGTTGGGCAAAAATATCTAAAATAAGATTCGTTCTATCTAACACTTTACAATTTAGTATGGCACTAATATTACGTTCTTGCGCTGCCGATAATTCATCGTCAAAAATAGCAGTGCCTATTTTATGGTCTTCAATAAACCGTCTTACGTCTTCTATTTTGCCAGTTCCAATAAAGGTTTTAGGATTAGGCATTTCCATTTTTTGCGTAAACCGTTTTACCACTTCACCTCCTGCAGTAAAGGTTAAAAACGCTAATTCATCTAAATATTCTTTAGATTTTTCGTCGTTCTGTTCTTTAGTGATGATTCCTACTAAAACTGCTTTTTCAAGTACCACCTCTTTTTTGTCTATCATATTTTCAATTAATGACGTAAAGTTACAAAATGGAATCGACTATAAATATAGCCATGATTGAGTACTATTGCTTATTTTTATACCAGCTATGATTATTAATCTTACACCAAATGCATTTGGAAACTAAAACAACGACATTTTACACCCTCGCTTTTTATAATATTGAAAATTTATTCGATATTTATGATGATGAGCTCACCCGAGATGATGATTTTTTACCAACTGCTGAGAAACGTTGGACCGTAAAACGCTACAAAAATAAATTAAGAAAACTGGGGTTTGTTATTTCCGAGATTGGGAAAAAGGAAACGAATACGCACCCTGCAATAGTTGGTCTTGCAGAGGTTGAAAATGCTGAAGTGATTAAAGACCTTATGAGTTCAAAACACTTGGCTGAAATAGATTATGACTTTGTTCATTACGATTCTCCAGATGAAAGAGGTATAGATGTTGCCTTACTGTATGATAGAAATCGATTTAAGGTCGCCTATTCTAAGAATTATTCTATAGACTTATTTAATGAAAAAGATGAAGCAGACTACACGCGCGATATTTTACTTGTTAGTGGCTTATTTGAAGGCTTAGAGCTTCATGTTATCGTTAACCATTGGCCATCTCGACGAACTGGTGATCTAGAAACGGGTCATAAACGAATGGCTGCTTCAAAAAAAGTTGTTGAAATTATTGATAACATTAAAACTAAAAATAAAGAAGCCAAAATTGTAGTGATGGGCGATTTTAATGACGATCCTAATAATGAAAGTGTCACACATTTAGTTCATAGTCACGGGCTCTTTAACCCAATGGAAACTCTTATTTCTAATGAAAGGGGAACGACAAATTTTAAACAAAAATGGAATCTTTTCGATCAATTTATGTTTACCCATAATTTTTTTGAACGTAAGAAAAATAGTTTGCGCTATGTTAATGCCAATATTTTTGATGAAGATTTTTTAAAACTATACGATGGCAAATACAAGGGAACACCCTATCGCACTTATGTGGGTAGGCGTTATAAAGGTGGGTATAGTGATCATTTTCCTATATTTTTAACCTTAAAAATAAAACAGTAAAATTTTTTAAGTAGGCGTTCTAAAAAACACTAATACAAAGGCGATTAGTATTGGGCTAATTGAAATTGTAAAAAATATGAGAAACAATATTTGATTAATTATTCTTTGTATTTGAAACCTAATTATTGAATTGTTAATAAGAAATTTTGTAATATTATGTGAAATTTTTCCCTAACTGAGTGTTGCTTGTTAATAGTGAACGACCCAAATTGTACGACATATATTTTGAAACAGACACTAATTTTTATATGCTTTTTATGTTTTAACAAGCTTATTTCGCAAAATTATGATATAAGTACAATTGCTGTTAATAATAACAATCATAGCGCATCTTCTACAAAAAAACTTTATCTGGATAATGAAGGCTTTCTTTGGTACTCTACTCATAATGGCGTAGTTAAAGAAATGGGAGGCGGGAACTCTCAATTTTTTCAATATGTCGCTCCAAAAAACAAAGATATCTATACGTTCGATCTCCTTAAGAGCTCAAAAAATAAGCTTTGGTCGTTAACAGGAGAAGGGATTAACATTATTAATTTAGAAACTGGAAAATCTGAATGGAAAACCTTTAAATACCCTAAAACAGATATAACGGTAAATTTCACATCAATAAAGGAAGATAAGAACGGTAAAATATGGTTAGCAACCGATAAAAATGTGATTTACAGCTATAATAATGATGAGTTTGAAAGAATTGAAATTTTTAAAAGCGATTACAATGATGAAAGGGATATTTATTATGGACATGCTTCAGAGATTAAAACGATTTTAGATGATGGCACTTTAATATTAAAGCAGAATAACAAGTGGTTCCATATAAAAGAGAAGTCAAGTAAGCTTATTTTTAATGATTTAACACTATTTAAACCAACCGATAAAACGTCTACGATATTAATTAATGACGATGCTTTTTTTTCCTCTAAATCGTCTGGAAGTTATGCTTATAATAATATTATTTACCAATACAAATACATTAAAGAAATTGATAAAAAAATAGTACAAGTTCCTTATGAAAATGTACAGTTTATTTCTAATCAAGAAAATCAAAATTTTCACAAAAAAATAAACCTGATTGCCCTTGACAAGACAAAATTTATGGTTTTAAAATTCGATAAGCTTAAAAATGATAACTACATTCTTAACAATGAAGATATTTTTGCGCTAAAAAGCAATATAACGAACGTTATTTATGATGAGGCAGGCTATTTTTTATTGCATACTGAAGCAGGCATTAGTAAAATAAGATATAATAGTGTTGGGTTTAAGAAATACCTTTGTTGTAAAAATATTAGCTGCCGTGGTTTCTCCGAAGATTCAAAAGGGAATATACTGGTTTATACCTACAGTGGTATTTTTAAACTGGATAAAGAAACCGATGTTTTTAAAGAAATAGACAATATTAAAGATGCTAAAACGTACAAAAAGGTATTAGCCGTATCTTATAATTTTTATAAAGAAAATGATAATACGTATTGGTTTTATGGTTACCACGAATCGCTTATAAAATTTAACGTAAACGAAGGCACGTTCGAAACCTATAACTTTCCAGCAAATAAAGTGCTAATTACTGATGCAGAAAGAATAAGCGATTCAAAATTAATGCTTGCGACTTCTCTAGGCTTGTACAGTTTTGATCTTAAAACAAAAGCATTTAAAAACGAAAGTACTCTTAATGAAAAGATAAATCTCGATGGTATTAATGTGGTAAACCTTATGCTAAACAAGCGCAAAAGTACATTATGGATCGCAACAAAAGATAAAGACCATGCGCTAGTAAAAATTGATTATGCGACCAATATTATCTCTTCTTTTGGTCCTGAAAAAAAGGGAATGCCCCTAATTCCTAGCGAAATAAAAACTATTCATGAAGACTATAAAGGTAATTTGTGGCTAGGCACTGTAAGTGGCTTGCAAAAAATTAATCCTGTTAATTTTATCGCCAAAAAATTTACTATTGTAGAGGGATTAACAAACGATAATGTTTCGGGCATTTTAGAGGATGATAATTATTTGTGGATTAGTACTTTTAACGGGCTTATTAAGCTAAATAAGAAAACAGAAAATATTCAAACTTTTTATAAAGAAGATGGTATTCCAAACAATGAATTTAATAGAAAATCTTTTTTAAAAGCAAGTAATGGAAAGCTTTATTTTGGAGGCTTAGACGGTATTGTGAGCTTCGACCCCAAAGTAATTTCTAAGAATGATCGCAATCACAGATTATTCCTTACGCAATATCATAAATACGACGATAAAAGCAAATCTATCAAAGTTTTTAATAATTTTAACGAATCCATTTCCAAGTTTAACATTCCATACCAACAAAACTACCTTACGTTAAAATTTGCTATTAACGATATTCTAAATCCCGAAAAAAACATTTATCAATACAGACTTGTCGAATTGTCTAAAGAATGGGTGAGTCTTGGAAACTATAATATGCTTCAACTACAGGGCTTAAAGGCTGGAAAATACACCTTAGAAGTTCGTGGCTTTTCATCTAATGGCAATCAAACAAACATTAACAAATACACGATTAGTGTTAATCAAGTTTTTTATAAAAAAGGGTGGTTTATTGTGCTTTCTCTTTTAGCCCTTTTTGGGTTTTTAATGCTAAGAAATAAAGCAAAAGAAGCTCGTGTTGTTAATAAATACAAACGAAGAATAAAAACGCTTCAATTAAGATATAATGCCATTAATGCTCAAAAAAAACCTCATTATGTTTATGATACTGTAGCAAATATTCAGGATGTAATGGTTTCAAAAGGACAGTACGAAGCGACTAAATATTTTAACGCTTTTTCAGAGTTTTTAAGTACCGAAGTGAATATAAACGGCTCGGAGCGCATTTTAATTAAAGATGAAATAGACTATTTAAAATCGTACATAAAACTTGAGAACTTAAAATTAGACAATAGAATGGAGGTTAAGTTTGAAATCGATAAAGCTATTGAAACTGATAAAAGTACCATCCCGTGCATGTTATTTCAACCTTTAATAGAAGACGCTTTAATTAATGGGATTATTCCAAAAAAATACGATTTGAAACTAAACTTAAAGTTTAAAATTGAAGATAATGTTCTCATAGGCGAAATTATTGATAATGGCATACCAAGAGCTCCTGATAAAAAACGAAAAAATAAACCGCAATCTTTTGAAACTTCAATTTTAGAAGAACGCATTAAACTTGCTAATTCATTATTGGCAAAAAAAATAGACTATTCTATTGTTGATATAAAAAGTGAAGGAGAGCATATAGGAACTAAGGCTGTACTAAAAGTCTTTCTAAAAAAGATTATTAAAAATGATGAAACGTATTCTGAAGCTATAAATGAAGAAGCATAGAAATGTGACAAATAGAACCTCAAACGAATACTGTTATTTGAATCATATTTTGTTTAAATGAACGATAACAATAGAATTATAATAAGCGCTCTATACCTGACAGATTTTCTTTTCTGTGAAATTGGCTTCATTTTTGTTATCTTTAAAAGAATTTAAAACCTAAAATAGTTATGATGACAGGACACATGGGCTACTACATACTAATAGGTGCAATAGCATTAGTAAGTAGTTTAGTTAGCGGGCAATTAAAAAGAAAATTTGCTAAATATTCAAAAATACATTTACGAAATGGAATGACGGGCAGAGAGATTGCAGAAAAAATGCTGGCCGATCATGGCATTAAAAATGTTGAGGTTATTTCTACTGCGGGTCAGTTAACAGATCATTACAACCCAGTGAATAAAACCGTAAACCTTAGTGAAGTAGTTTATAATCAGGCCAATGCTGCTGCTGCTGCTGTTGCGGCGCATGAAGTTGGCCATGCCGTACAACATGCTACGGCCTATAGCTATTTAACCATGCGTTCTAAATTAGTGCCAGTGGTGCAAGTGACCTCTAAAATGTCTCAATGGGTTATTTTTGGAGGGATTGCTTTAATGGCAAGTCAGGCAATGGGAGCATTAGGACAATATGTCGCCATTGCAGGATTGCTAATGATGGGAGCGGCCACTTTATTTAGCTTTATTACATTACCAGTAGAATACGATGCCAGTAATCGTGCTTTAGCCTGGCTTAAAAATAAGAACATGGTGTCTCAAGAAGAGTACAAAGGCTCTGAAGATGCCCTTAAATGGGCCGCAAGAACCTATTTAGTTGCCGCAATTGGCGCTTTAGCGTCGCTTCTATATTGGGCCATGCAAATCCTTGGAAGTAGAGATTAAACGCTAGATTCAAAATCTCATAAATAAATTAAAACCCTATATTAATATAATTGAGCGCCTTTTTTTAGTTAAAGATTTGTATTTATGTATCATTGAAAAGTCTAATAAAAACATAAGACGTTATAAAGACCTCAAAAATATTAAATCTACGTGAGTTCGATCTAAGGATTTAGAATAAAAAAGCCGTCAAATTGAGTGATTTTTCAAAGTGAAACGAAGAAAAATTGTATCGAAATTAGGCTTTTGATTGAGAATTTACTTGTCTTCGATACAATTTTCTATCGAAAATCACTCTGACTGACGTAAATTTTATTAAATCGAACTCACAAATCTATAAAACAAAGTGGATTTGCAATGTGTTGAAATGCTAAAATCACTAAAACAGGAATGATCATAATCTTAACTATTTTATTTTGAGCAGTATGTAATAGTTGTTGAAAAAAAAGACAATATCAGAAATTGAAATGTAGAGAGATAAAAAATGTT
>CALDCO010000044.1 GCA_937937185.1 uncultured Flavobacteriaceae bacterium | reverse complement strand
CGCCCTAGCGGATGTGGTGGTGTACCTTCCTTTAGATACAAAAAAGAATGCAAAGCGGTTTTTAGATCTTGTGCATCCTGAATTAACCGTTTTTGTAAAATATGAAATATGGCCTATTTTTTTAAAAGAATTAAAGCTAAGAAACCATAAAGCAGTATTAATTTCTGCCTTGTTTAGGCGCAATCATTCTTTTTTTAAACCTTACGGTAAATTAATGAGACAGGCTTTATTTTCATTTGATCATATTTTCACTCAAAATAGTGAATCTAAAGCATTACTAGAGGGAATAGGCTACTCATCGGTTTCTGTCTCTGGAGACACTCGTTTTGATCGTGTCATACAACAATTGCAACAAAACAACACGCTTGACTTTATTGAACAATTTAAGCAGAATAAATACTGTGTTGTAGGAGGAAGTACTTGGCCAGAAGGCGAGCGACTTCTCGTGAATTACATAAATAAAACGTCTTTAGATACCAAATTTATAATTGCGCCCCATAATATTAAACCAAATCAAATTAATGAGTTAAAAAATAGTATTAAAAAAAAGACGCTTTTGTTTTCCGAAAAAGACCACAAAACACTATCAAACTATAACGTGCTTATAATTAATACCATTGGACTCCTCTCTAAAATATACCATTATGCCGATGTCGCCTATGTTGGAGGCGCACTGGGGAAAACAGGACTACACAATACTTTAGAGGCTGCGGTATTTAAAATCCCAATAATTATAGGTAATCATTACCAAAAATTTCCTGAAGCTTATGCCATGGTTAAAACTGGTGGTATGTATTCTATTGCAAATCAAACTGCGCTAAATGATACGCTTAATTTACTTCTTAAAGACCATAAAAAGCGACATCACTCTGGCCAACAAAATTATGACTATATCATAAATCAAAAAGGTGCTATCTTACAAATTATGAATTACTTACGAAAATAGTTACAACATCTAATATTTAAGCAAAAGGAAGTAGAATTGTTAAAAAAATATAATATCTTGCATTTAACGTAAGCAAAATGCTTGCATACAAACACAAACACAAAACAAATGAAAAAAGTATTTTTATCATTAGGCTTAGCATTAACAATAGGTCTATTTACTACTTCTTGTAGAGAAGTTAAAGAAAATGCCGATAGCGCTGGAAACGCTATTGAAAACGCAGCTGAAGCTACTAAAAATGCTGCGGGAAATGCTGTAGATAGCGCTAAAGACGCAGCTGGTAATGCAGTAGATGCTGCAGGGAATGTCGTTAATAGCGCTAAAGACGTTGCTGGTAATGCCGTGGATGCCGCAGGCAATGTTGTGAGTAATGCTAAGGATGCTGCTGGAAATGCTGTAAATGGCGTAAAAGACGCTGCTGGTAATGTTATAAACAATGCTAAAGATGCTGCAGGTAATGCAGTAAATAGTGCTAAGGATGCTGCAGGGAATGCAGTAAATGGAGCAAAAGATGCTGCAGGTAATGCTGTAAATAACGTAAAAAATGCAGCTGGAAACACTGTCGATGGCGCTAAAAAAATGGCTAACGATGCTACCGATGCAACAAAAAATGCCGCAAATAAAGTGGGAAGTAAAGTTAATCTTAAGAATAACTAATGACTTACAAATGCTATGTGTAGCATTCTAAAATAGCGTTGCAGTAAATGCTATTTATGGAAACAAAAAAACCAGAACCTTAGGTTCTGGTTTTTTTGTTTTTAATTTAATAAAAACTTCTATTTTTTATTAACATCATTAATATACTTTTTTAAAGCCATGGTCATAGAGGGTGTTTCTGGTGTGGGAGCAGAAATATCAACTCTCAAACCTTTAGCTTCTACCGCTTTTATCGTTGTATTTCCAAAAACAGCAATACGCGTATTGTTTTGTTTGAAATTTGGAAAATTATGGAATAGTGATTCGATGCCAGAAGGGCTAAAAAACACTAAAATATCATAATAAACATCAGCTAAATCAGACAAATCGCTAATCACTGTTTTATAAAAAACAGCTTCTTTCCAATCCACTCCTAAATCATTAAGAATTACAGGAACTCCTGGCTTTAATTTATCTGTAGTTGGTAATAAAAAGGTTTCGTCTTTGTATTTTTTAATTAACGGAGACAATTCTGCAAAGGTACGCTTGCCAACATATATCTTACGTTTTCTGTAAACCACATATTTTTGAAGATAAAAAGCAACCGCCTCAGACTGGCAAAAATACTTCATCGTATCTGGCACTTTAAAACGCATTTCTTCAGCAACTCTAAAAAAATGATCTACAGCGTTTCTACTGGTTAAGATTATGGCTGTAAAAGTGGTTAAATCTACTTTTTGCTGTCTAATTTCTTTTGAAGAAACACCTTCTACATGTATAAATGGGCGGAAATCAATTTTTACTTTTTGCTGCTCTTGAATGTCAAAGTAAGGCGAATTTTCAATTTTAGGTTCTGGTTGGGATACTAAAATAGTTTTCACTTTCATATATATCTGGCTTTTAAACCCTTAGTAACTTATTGCTGCTTTATACAAGATAACATAGGGTGAAATTTCAAGTGTGCAAAGATACAAAATAAAATAAAACATATTCTTTTTTATTACAATTTGATTGCGTTTATAAAAAAAATAAAGCCCAACAATATTAATAAGAAATAAAAAAATGGCTACTAAAATCACTCCTAATAAAGTTAACTTAATACTGTAAACCAAAAAAATATTTATTGGTAATAACAGTAATCCTATAAAATTGCGATAACTTATTTTTTGGAAAACATAGTCGTTAACAATGCCTTCTATATCTAAGGCACTGCTCAATAAGCGTTCTACAAGCACCTTAACAAGAAAAAAAAGACCTATTACTATTGCAAATTTAAAAATATTATATTGACTTATACCAGCTGTATTCGCTATAAATCCCCAAGACAAATAACAAAAAACACCTAAACTAATTATTAAATTACCAAAAAGTAAGGCTTCAAAAGTATCTAAAAATTTTTGCTCTCTAGAAAACACCTTAACATATCTAAAATTAATAAGCAATAGCGTAAATTCTTTAAATCGCTTAGAAAAAATAACTTTTGTAAGTGTTATTAAAATCAAGCAAATAACAAATAGTATCGTAAAAATTTCAGTAGAGGTGACCACTTTTAACATGCTATAAAATTATTATAATTATTTTTAGATGCCATACAATTATTAAGGAATATTTAAAAAAAAGTAGGACTCAAATATGTACATTTGCCATACTTTCGAGGTTTTTAATTGAGAGTGCATGATAACATTACCATTTTTAACTTGCCATAACGAAAGGCTACATTAAAACAATGAAAGACGCTATAGTCATCATTCCAACTTATAACGAGATTGAAAATATTGAGTCTATTATTAATTCGGTATTTTCATTACCTAAAGCCTTCGATATTTTAGTAGTGGATGACAATTCCCCAGATTTAACTGGTGAAGCAGTTAAATCCCTTCAAAAAGAATACCCCAACCGTTTATTTTTAGAATCTCGAACCGAAAAATCTGGATTAGGAACGGCCTACATTCATGGCTTTAAATGGTGTTTGAAAAATAATTACCCTTATGTTTTTGAAATGGATGCCGATTTCTCTCACAACCCCAAAGATTTAATTAAGCTCTATAACGCTTGCCATTTTAAACAAGCAGATATTGCCATAGGCTCGCGTTATATTAAAGGGGTAAATGTTGTAAATTGGCCTCTTGGAAGAATTATTTTATCCTATGGCGCTTCACTTTACGTTAAGTTTGTCACTGGAATGAAAATTAAAGATCCAACCGCTGGTTTTGTTTGTTATAAAAGTATTGTTTTAGAAACATTAAATTTAGATGAAATTAAATTTGTGGGCTATGCTTTTCAAATAGAAATGAAGTTTAAAGCCTATCTAAAACAGTTTGTAATAAAAGAAGTCCCTATCATTTTTACAGATCGCGTTAAAGGCGAATCAAAACTAAGTTCTGGGATTATTTCTGAAGCTATTTTCGGAGTTATAAAAATGCGACTTAATAGCTTGTTTCAAAAATAAAGAGTTATGGAGCAGAAAAAAACACTTATTAAAAATGCTAAAATTGTAAATGAAGGCACTGTTTTTAACGGAGACCTCTTAATTGAAGGCGAGTACATTACAAAAATAGCGGCCTCTATTCCTTCAAAATCTGCCGATGTTACCATTATAGATGCTGAAGGAAATTATTTGCTTCCTGGAGTTATCGATGATCAAGTTCATTTTAGAGAACCAGGTCTTACTCATAAAGGAACTATTGAAAGTGAATCTAAAGCCGCCATAGCAGGTGGTATTACTTCTTTTATAGAGATGCCCAATACGAAGCCTCAAGCCACGACTATTGAAGAATTAGACAAAAAATTTAAGACTGCTGCTCAAACTGCCTATGCCAATTATTCATTTATGTTTGGGGGCACTAACGATAACTTAGATGAGATTTTAAAAGTAGATCCTAAAAAAGTAGCCGCTTTAAAGTTGTTTTTAGGCTCTTCTACTGGTAATATGCTGGTAGATGATCCTGAAATAATTGAAAAAATATTCGCTAATACCAATTTGTTAATAGCGGTACATTGCGAAGATGAAACCACAATAAAAACCAATACAGAAAAATATGTTTCCCAGTTTGGCGACGACATCCCTATAAAATATCATCCCATTATTAGAAGTGAAGAAGCCTGTTATTTATCCTCCTCTAAAGCCATTGAGCTTGCTAAAAAGACTGGAGCTAGACTTCACGTTTTTCACCTATCGACTGGAAAAGAAACCGAATTGTTTACCAATAAAATCCCACTTATAGAAAAGAAAATCACAGCTGAAGTCTGTATACATCATTTATGGTTTTGTGATTCCGATTACGATGAAAAAGGGGCTTTTATTAAATGGAATCCGGCAGTTAAAACAGCTGCCGATCGTGATTTACTCCTAGAAGCACTCCTAGACGACCGTATTGATGTTATTGCGACAGATCATGCGCCACATACACTTGAAGAGAAAAAAAACGTTTATACCAAAACGCCTTCTGGCGGACCATTAGTACAGCATGCGCTACCCGCTATTTTAGAAATGCACCATCAAGGGAAAATTTCGATAGAAAAAATAGTAGAAAAAATGGCTCACAATCCTGCGATTTTATTTCAAATCGAAAAACGAGGATTTATTAGAGAAGGCTATTTTGCCGATTTGGTTATCGTAAATCTCAATCACCCTTGGACTGTTAAAAAAGACAATATTTTGTATAAATGCGGTTGGTCTCCATTTGAAGGCAACACTTTTAAATCTAGAATATCTCATACTTTTGTGAATGGTAATTTAGCCTTTTCAAATTTTAAAGTTAACACGAATAGACACGTCAAACAATTAACTTTTAATAGATGAAGCTAAGATTAACACCCCTATTGGCATTCGTCCTACTTCTAACTTCTTGTTATAAAATTAACCGCCCAGAGAAGCCTAAGAATTTAATTTCTAAGGATAAAATGGTGGCTATTTTAGTAGATGTTTCGTTAATAAATTCTGCCAAAAGCGTTAATAAAAAAATTATAGAGAAAAATGGGATCGTTCCTAACGAATATGTATACAAAACACATGGTGTAGATAGTATAACTTTTGCTAAAAGTAATGAGTATTATGCCTATAATATAAATGAATACCAAGAGATTTATCTTAAAGCAAAAGACAGTCTTGATCAACTTAAAGAACACTATAAAGCCATAGAAACTGAGGAAAAAGAAAAAAAAGCTAAAGAAGATTCTATTAAACGGGCTAACAAGACCAAACCCAAAGCACTTCAGGAAATAAAGAGTGTAAACAAAACCAAAGCGTCAATTAAAACGACTAAAAAAGACCATTAATTGTAATAAAAAATAGAGAATTTGTAGTTTAATGTAGTCGAAACTAATTTCTAACCGACAGATTTTGATTGTTTTGAAATACTCATTAGTAATACTATTAACTAGCATCTTTTAATGGCCTATGAAAGTTTGACGTAAAATTTGAAGTGAAGTTGCCGTAGAATTTCAGGCTGTTTGAGCGAAGCGAGTTTCTGAAATTCAGGCATCGAGCAAAAAATTTAGTCAAAGTTTCGTAAGCCTAGACTTTTTTGTTTCTTTTTTTGGCAATGAAAAAAAGAAAAGACCACAGTTTTTTAAAGGAAGTTATTAAACGCCTTTAATAAGCGTAACAAACTTTGTCATAATGATGTCTAACTTTATCATATCAAAAACCAGTGATATACTTAAATATCGCAAAGCTTCGGAACAGAATGACGCTTAAAAACATCTTGTTTTTTTCTCTACAAAGCAATAATTCTCTAATAGAGCCTTTTGGCTATCGTTAAAGGTAGGATAAAACAATAATTATCAGAATATTACAGTTCAATACTGCCATTATTTTACTTCAAATTCCTTGATGAAATTAACCTATGAGATTATCTACCAATTTCAATAAAAATAGATAGAAACTAGCATTATTTAGAAATACCGCTATGCGCTTCAAGAAAACGTTTTGCTGTTGCGGCAATAACTGTTTTTATGGGAGTGAATTTAAAATCGAGAGCCGCACTTAGTTTCACATTACTATAAACTGATTTGCTCACTAAGGTTTTTGCTAAATTCTTACTCAAAGCGCGAGGCTTCCCGGTTAGTTTGTGCTTTAGCCAGTCTAACCGCCACGCCATATTTAATAATCGTGAGCTTGCTACTTTTTGAGGAGGGGTTACTTTTAAATTTTTGGCAACTTCATCTATTAAAGATTTATAACTCCTGTTTTCTGACACTAAAATAAAACGTTCATTTACAATATTACTTTTCATTAATGCAATCATCGCATTTACAACATCATTTACAGAAATATAACCATTGGCTCCCGGAGGATAATAGCTTAATCCACGTTGAATTTGTTTAAAAATGTTTCCGCTACCATAACGCCAAATTCCTGGTCCTAAAATAACTCCGGGGTTAACAATTACAGCATTAACGCCTTCTTGTACGCCTCGCCAAACTTCTAATTCTGCCCCATATTTGGTAATACTGTACACATTATTTTCACTTTCAGGGTTCCAAACGGTCGTCTCAGTTATTTCTTCTCTATTTTT
>CALDCO010000043.1 GCA_937937185.1 uncultured Flavobacteriaceae bacterium | reverse complement strand
TATCCTCCTCTGGCACACCAAATGGCTTTCACTTTAGGATCATCTAATGCTTTTTGAAAATCTTCGCAGCGTTGTGTATCTGTTCCTGCAAAATGATTCGCCTTCTTAAAAATATGCTCTCCTACAACGACATTTAATCCCCACTTTTTTAGTAGGGCTTTAGCTTGTTCTACCTCTCTATTTCTATCTTTCAAAACACCAGAAGGCGCAACAATCATTACTGTATCTCCTGCTTTTAAATAGGGTGGCTGTATCAATACTTTAGATTTCGTTATACTATTTTTATTCATTTTATTTTGAGAAAATGCATGAGAAATTCCGAAGAAAAAAACTAAATAAAAAATACTTAATAGCTGTCGTTTCTTTGTCATATGTAAATGTACATTTTTTTTTAAAAAACCATTAAATTAAACTCGTATTGCCTTTTTTTCCACACTAATGATCCTAAAGTGTTATTTTTCACGTATATTACATTACAATTGATTGATTTATTCAATCTATTTTTTGTTCATTTAATATTTAAGTATCTGTTTTAAGCCTTTCCAACAGGTTTTTTATGATTGTTAAACAGTGCTATAATAACATTTATTTATGGAAACTTCAACCTCCTGTAATACAAGTACACTAGCGGTATTTGTGCCAACAACTAATAACCCTTGGAATGCTGAAAAAGTGAATCATGTTTATAGGCGGCTTTGTTTTGGCGCTTCTACAGCAGAAATAAACAACGCGCTGTCTTTAACGCCTGAAGCATTGATTGATTCTTTAGTGGATCAAGCCATTGCGATGCCTGCAACCCCTGCGCCGGCTTGGGCAAATCTTTCTTACCAAGATTATAAAGATGCGGGGTTAGACCCCGATGAACAAATACAAAACAATCAAAGAGAATGGCGAATACTGGCTTATGATAGTTTTTTAAATGATGGATTAAAAGCAAGGCTAAATCTATTTTGGAGCAACCACTTTGTCACCCAGTTAGATGCTTATTATTGTTCTAGTTATTTATATGGCTATTATAATTTAATAGAAACCTATTCTACTGGGAATTTTAAAGATTTTGTGAGTGCAATGGGGCTCAATGATGCCATGTTAATTTACCTTAATGGCTTTGAAAATACTGCTAATGCACCAAATGAAAATTATGCTCGTGAGTTATACGAACTTTTTACTTTAGGACTTGACAATGGGTATAACCAAACCGATATTGTTGAAACCGCAAAAGCACTTACTGGATATAACCGCTATCAAGGTATAAACCCTAGTAACCAATTTTGTGAACCTATTGTATTTAACCCAGATACGTTTAATACCTCTAACAAAACTATTTTTGGGAGAACTGGCAACTGGGGTTATAACGACGTCATCACCCTTCTATTTGAAGAAAAAGCCCCTTTAATTGCAAAATTTATCTGTAAAAAATTATATCGCTACTTTGTTAGTGCCAACATAAATGAGGCTGTAATAAATGAAATGGCGGCTATTTTTGTCGTCGATTTTAATATCGCTAATGTTTTAAGAGTTCTTTTTAAAAGTCAGCATTTTTTTGATGAAAAAACACTGGGATCAATTATTAAAAGCCCTTATGACCTCAGCCATAACCTCCTTAAAGTCACTGGGTTTAGGCATGAAGATGAATTTAAAGAGGCTATCATGTGGGTAAATTTCACAATAGGGCAGCACTTATTTAACCCTGTAGATGTTGCAGGGTGGCAAGGTGATCGTGATTGGATAAATTCTAGTACGCTTACAGGACGTTGGCAACTTTGCCAGTATATGATATCGACCAGCTGGAATAAAGATCCCGAAGCCCTTAGAAATTTCGCTGTTGAAGTGTCTAATAACAGCACAGATCCCTCTGTAATAACCAAGGCCATTATAGATCGTTTTGTTCCAAAAGAATTATACACAGCGCTAGACTACGAAGTCGCTACAGATATATTTAAGTATAACATTCCCGAAAATTATTATACCGATGGGATATGGAGCTTATATTTTGAACAAGCCCCTTTCCAGGTCTTACTTTTATTAATACACATTACGAAAATGCCCGAGTTTCAATTAAAATAGAATACGATGAGCGATACTAATAATACACCAAACAAAAATACAGAAGCTAATATTCACGATCAAGAACACAAAAAGTGGAGTCGTCGTTCATTCATTCAAGCACTAGGTCTTGTTGGAGGAGGAACAATGATGTTAGGAAGCACTCCTCTAACAGCCTCTAGACCGTCACCTCTAGCAGTAGCTTTAAGCCAAGGTGAATCAGATAGAGTTTTAGTTTTAATTCGTCTTGAAGGAGGTAATGATGGTTTGAATACTATTGTACCCATATATGATTATGATGTTTATGCTAATTTAAGACCCAGCCTAAAACACGAGCTTTCTAATTTAGTTAATCTATCGAGTGATTTTGGAATTCCCAATTTTATGAATAATTTAGAACCGCTTTGGGGAAATGGCGCAATGAAAGTGGTGCACGGCGTAGGCTACAACAATGGAAGTTTATCGCACTTTAGTAGCTCTGATATTTGGGCTTCTACAGATATAACCGATTCTGAACAAACAGGATGGCTAGGACGTTACTTTCAAGATTTATATCCAGATTACAGGGTAAACCCTCCAGAAATACCAGCTGCAGTTCAAATAGGTAGTGTAGGAAATCTTGTTTTTGAAGGTACAGATGATAACTATGCATTCTCTGTTGCCAATCCACAACAGTTAGAAAACATTGCAGCTAATGGTACCCTTTATAATGTAACGGACCTTCCTGGGTGTACTTACGGAGACCATTTAGGATTCTTAAGAAGCACAACTAATAACACTTTTAATTATGCAAGTGTGATTAGCAAGGCTTATAAGAGTGTCGAAAACTCGGTGACTTATCCTGAGAATGATATTAGTAGACAACTTGCTAATGTCGCAAGAATGATTAAAGGAAACTTAGGCACAAAAGTATATATGGTTTCTTTGAGTGGATTTGATACACATGCCAACCAAAAAGGAAAACACCAGGAGTTATTGACTAATTTGTCTACTGCTGTTAAACTATTTTTTGATGATTTAAGTAGTTCTGGTCATGACCAAGACACTTTAGCGATGACTTTTAGTGAGTTTGGTAGACGACCAGACGAAAATGGTTCGCAAGGAACCGATCACGGTGCTGCTGCACCATTAATGCTATTTGGTCCAGGATTAAAAGGAAATGGATTTATTGGGAACCATCCAAGTTTAACAACTCTGAATGATGATGGCAACCTGATTTACAATATCGATTTTAGAGAGATATATGCTACTGTTATTCAAGAATGGCTATGCGTTAGCCCTACAATTGTTAATCAAGTTTTATTAGGGCAAAATCATAATCGATTAAATTTAGGTTTTAATTGTGCAGCATTAAGTAATGACGAATTTGAATTAGCAAATAGCTTTACACATATGGTTATGTATGACAACAATAAAACGTTAATTAAAATTAAGAACCCTAACACGCAACATACTGTGGTAAAACTTTATGATATTATTGGCCGAGAAGTTTCAACGTTAAAAAATGAATTATTGCTCTCGGGTGATCATACCATTGATGTTAGAAAAGAATCACAAACTCGTTTAAGTACTGGGCAATATATTTACAGAATATCTGTAGGAGATAAACACTTCAGTCGCTCTATGATAGTTCGCTAACTTCAAGCAAATGATGATTGTAAGTTATGTAAAACAAGTGCTATCAAATTAAAGTAAAATTGCTTATCTCATCGTTTAAGGGTGTTAAGAAGTCACTTTTTATCCGTTAAAAATATTTTCTCTAACATTTTTGATCGATATTCATCACCAAAACAAGTCTTTACATCGAAAACTATTCCACTTAGTCGTTATTTATATAGATTTAATAATAATAATAATAACTTACACTTTGCTAACTAACATTTGTAAGCGATCTATAGTAAATAACCCTTAAACCCAAACATGAAAAAGAAAATACTCCTCGTTATTCTATTTGTTTCAAGTAATTTTTTGTTCTCTCAATTAAGTGATTTACATATTTTACCGCCTCTAAAACAAAACAGAAACAACCAATCTATTGAAAAACAAGCTTTTTATATATCAACCCCAGAAGTAAACCCCTTCACAGTAGATGTTTTTATTGGCAACTCTCCCACCCCCGTCAATACACTAACTGTTTCCAATGCAGCACCTGTTAGATATGACCTAGCAGATGGTGATAATGAAATCTCACTAGTAAGTAATGCTAATACCGGAATTATTTTAACTAATAGCGGACTCCGATTTCAATCCCCCGGAGGAGAGGAGTTTTATGTTAATTATAGAGGAAGAAGTAGAGGCTCATTTCAAGCTGCATCATTAACTGCCAAAGGTAGAAAAGCGCTTGGTACTAAATTTAAATGGGGAGGAATTCCCAATAGGGCACTCTTTACTGGCAATCAAGACTTAAGCTCTGTCTTAGGAATTATGGCTACTGAAGATAATACTGAAGTGACCATCTCTAACTACAATCCTGGTTGTAGTTTCAGGTTGGCTGATGACCGATTTGGTATTGAAGATGATATGATAACGATTATGCTTAATAGAGGACAATCTTTCGTACTTGAAGCCATTAAAACTTTCAATAGTATAGAAAATGAAGACGGCTGGCTTGGGGCCGATATTACCGCTTCTAAAGATATTGCGATTAGTAACGGAGGGCTAAATGTTGGTGTTAACCCTGCCCTTCCAGTAAAAGATGCGGCTATAGATCAACCTGTTCCTGAAGACGTTTTAGGAGATGAATACGTCTTTATAAGAGGAAATGGAGTAAATAACACAGAGTTCCCTATTATTATTGCTATTGAAGATGGAACCGATATTTTTGTTAATGGGGCTCCAAACCCGATAGCAACAATAAATAATGGAGAATATTTTGAAATTCCTGGAAACAATTATAATAGGGCTCAAGCTGGAGGAAATATGTATGTAAATACTTCTAAAAATGTTTACGCTTATCAGGTTTTAGCAGGGGCCGTTTTAGAGCAAACCATTAGTTTAAATTTTTTAGCGCCTGTTAATTGTTTGCTTCCAAGAGAATTAGATAATATTGCCGATTTTACAGATGTGGCCAATTTAGATTTTCTAAATGGTGGACTTACTATTATTACATCTACCTTAACACCAGATGCCGATTTACAAGTAAGAGACAATGGAGGTTTAGTACCTTTGCCAGCTGCCAATATCGTTGATGGCAATCCAGATTGGAAAACGTTTTTTGTCACTAATATTACTGGTAATATCTCTGTACAATCTTCTGGGCCTATTGCAGTAGGCTTTTTAGGAGCTAGTAGTAATGCTGGTATTGCAGGTCATTTTTCTGGTTTTGATACCATTATCAATGTGGAACTAGATATCGCTGGAGCGACTTGTATTCCCGGCGCAGAATTACTCGAAATTTCAAATCAGTTCGACACCTATCAATGGTTTAATAACGACGTTCTCATTCCAGGGGCGAATACCAGTACCCATATTCCTACTGTAGCCGGGACTTATCATGTAGAAGTCACGAAATCTGGATGTCCTTTTATTTCTGAGACAATAGAAGTTGAAATTATAACTATTAACCCTACTGATGATCTTGAATTATGCGATGATGTTACTAACGATGGTGTAGAAAATTTTAATTTAGAAGTCCAAACACCAGTAGTTTTAGGAACACAACCAGCAGCAGAAAATATAGTTACTTATCACTTAAGTTTTGACGACGCCAACCAAGGTATCAACCCACTTATTAGCCCTTATGCTAATATTGCAAACCCTCAACCTATTTTTGTTAGAATAGAAAGAGTTGGAGATAATTTGTGTGCAAATGTTAGCAATACCCCTGCTTTTAATTTAATAGTTAATCCTAGAGAAGAGGCAACCTTTACTTTTGTTCCATCATGCGATGGCGGAACAGCAACAATAACAGGTACTCAAGGCGGAGTATTTAGTTTTAATCCTATACCCAATGATGGGGCGGTCATAGATGCGGCAACAGGAGAAATCACTAATGGAGTACCAGGAACAACTTATACTGTAGAATACACTACCCAAGGTGCTTGCTCTAATTCCTCAACCCAAATGGTAACGCTTTTAGAGCAAGACGACGCCAGTTTTAATATCACTCCAGGGTGTGATGGAGGCACAGCAATCGTAACTGGTGCAGCTGGAGGGGTTTTTAGTTTTAATCCTATACCGAATGATGGGGCGGTCATAGATGCGGCAACAGGGGAAATTACTAATGGAGTACCAGGAACAACTTATACTGTAGAATATACCACCCAAGGTGCTTGTGCTAATTCCTCAACCCAAATGGTAACGCTTTTAGATCAAGACGACGCCAGCTTTAATATTACACCAGGGTGTGACGGAAGTACAGCAATCATAACTGGTACAGCTGGAGGGGTTTTTAGTTTTAATCCTATACCCAATGATGGGGCGGTCATAGATGCGGCAACAGGAGAAATCACTAATGGAGTGCCAGGAACGACTTACACTGTAGAATATACCACTCAAGGTGCTTGTGCTAATTCCTCAACCCAAATGGTAACGCTTTTAGATCAAGACGATGCCAGTTTTAATATTACACCAGGGTGTGACGGAGGCACAGCAATCGTAACTGGTACAGCTGGAGGGGTTTTTAGTTTTAATCCTATACCTAATGATGGGGCGGTTATAGATGCTGCAACAGGGGAAATTACTAATGGAGTACCAGGAACAACGTATACTGTAGAATATATTACCCAAGGACCTTGCCCAGATAATGCAACCCAAACAGTAACGCTTTTAGATCAAGACGACGCCAGCTTTAATATTACACCAGGGTGTGACGGAAGTACGTCAATCGTAACTGGAACAGCTGGAGGGGTTTTTAGTTTTAATCCTATACCTAATGATGGGGCAGTTATAGATGCTGCAACAGGGGAAATTACTAATGGAGTACCAGGAACAACTTACACTGTAGCATACACTACCCAAGGTGCTTGTGCTAATTCCTCAACCCAAACAGTAACACTTTTAGATCAAGACGACGCCAGTTTTAATATTACACCGGGGTGTGGAGGAAGTACAGCAATCATAACAGGTGCAACTGGAGGTGTTTTTAGTTTTAACCCTATACCTAACGATGGGGCGGTCATAGATGTGGTAACAGGAGAAATCACTAATGGAGTACCAGGAACAACTTATACTGTAGCATACACTACTCAAGGTGCTTGTGCTAACTCCTCAACCCAAACGGTAACGCTTCTAGATCAAGACGATGCCAGTTTTAATACCACTGCAGGCTGTGGCGGAAGTACAGCAATCATAACTGGTACAGCTGGAGGGGTTTTTAGTTTTAATCCCATACCTAACGATGGGGCGGTTATAGATGCTGCAACAGGAGAAATTACCAATGGAGTACCGGGAACAACTTATACTATAGTATATACTACCCAAGGTGCTTGCCCTGATACTGTAACCCAAGCGGTAACGCTTTTAGACCAAGACGATGCCAGTTTTAACATGTCACCAGGGTGTGACAGAAGCACAGCAATCATTACTGGTACAGCCGGAGGCGTTTTTAGTTTTAATCCTATACCTAATGATGGGGCTGTTATAGATGCGGCTACAGGAGAAATCACTAATGGTGTACCAGGAACGACTTATACTGTAGAATATATTACCCAAGGGCCTTGCCCCGATAATGCAACCCTAGCGGTAACGCTTTTGGATCAAGACAATGCGGCATTTTCAATCACCCCGACATGTACTGGAGGAACAGCAATTGTTACTGGAACTCTTGGAGGCATTTTTAGCTTTAATCCAATACCTAATGATGGGGCGGTCATAGATGCGGCTACAGGAGAAATCACTAATGGTGTACCAGGAACGACTTATACTGTAGAATATGCTACCCAAGGGATGTGTTCGAATAGTTCAATAGTAACCGTTCAAACCTTACCTCCTGGGAACGCCCTATTTTCAATTACTCCAACATGCGATGGAGGAGAAGTTACCGTTTCTGGTAATCCTGGTGGCGTATTTAGTTTCGATCCCGTACCCAATGATGGCGCAATGATTGATGCAACCACTGGTGTAGTTACTAACGGAACTGTAGGAACAACATATACCATATCTTATACTGTAAACAATTGTTTTGCAGTGCATAATGAAAACCTTACTATATTACCTCAGCCTCCAATAGATAGTCCAGAGCCATTAACTAGTTGTGATGATATTACGCCTGGAGCATTTGCTTTTTTCGATCTAGAGTCTAAAGATATGGAGATTTTAGAAGCCACACCTTATACGACTGTGACTTATCATGATACTCAACTTGAAGCCGATAATGGAACAAACCCATTAATTAGTCCTTATTTTTCTGACTCCAGAATTGTATTCGTTAGAGCTCAAGAATTAGCTTGTTACAGTACGACAACTCTAGAATTGGAAGTCATTTCTTTACCAGAGGTTATCGCTCACACCTACGCATTGTGCGATGACAATATCGAATTAGATAATGATCCAAGCAACGATTCGACCACTTTTAATCTGCCGAGTCAAAACCCTATTTTGCTAAATGGTCAAGACCCAACAGTACATACTGTAAGTTATTATAGTAATCAAGCCGATGCAAATTCAGGAACAAATCCGCTACCAGCCGCTTATACAAATACGATTAATCCTCAAACGATTTATGTTCGAATAGAAAATAGAGATACTTTATGTTTCATTACTGGAGAGCTCATTTTACAAGTTAACCCTTTACCAGTTATAGAAATAGAAGATGAGTATGTATTATGTTTAGACAGTGAAGGTAACGTTATCTTACCAACACCAATTATAGATACTGGATTAAATACAGCAGAATATGCCTTTGAGTGGTACTTAAATGGGGAGCTAATTAATGGAGAAACAAATGGTACAATTTCTATTATGGAATCAGGCGATTATAGTGTCACGGCAACTCATATCGCAACCGGTTGCTCTGCAAGTGAAAATACAATAGTGGTAGAGAGCGCGACTCCTGTGATTAGTGCAGAACAAGTCTCTATTACTTTTGTTGAAGATAATACCATATTTGCTACAGCTACTAACCCCAGTTTAAGTAATGCTCTATTTGAATTTAAAATAGATGATGGGCCTTGGGTTTCTAATATTCCTAATGATAATACCTATACATTTGAAAATGTTCCAGCAGGATCACATACTATTACCGCTAGAGACATAGAAGGTTGTGGAGAAGCTAGTATTACCATAATAGTTTTAGACTTTATCCCTTATTTTACACCTAATGGAGATGGTTTTCATGACACATGGAATATAATAGGCTTAGAAAACCAGCCAGATGCAAAGCTTTATGTTTTTGATCGTTATGGCAAGTTATTAAAACAACTCAGCCCTTCTGGGAATGGATGGGATGGCACCTTTAATAATAATTTAATGCCAACCAGCGACTATTGGTTTACATTACAATATAAAGACCCTAACACAGATGAACCAAATACATTTAAAGCCCATTTTACTCTAAAAAGATAATCGTTGAAACGGTTATAGTTTTAAAACTTTAACCACAGCTATTTTTATTTTGTAACAAGTACTTGTAATAACAAACATCTAAAAACAACTCTTTTAAATTGGTTCAGTATTAGTATAAAATCATTAATTTTACTGCTTCAAAAAGATTGAATGATGTCAAGAAAATATACAATTACTGCCGCATTACCTTATACAAATGGACCAATACATATTGGCCATTTAGCCGGGGTATATATCCCTGCAGATATCTATGCAAGATATAAACGCTTAACCGGCAATGATGTCGCCTTTATTTGCGGTAGTGACGAGCACGGTGTGCCTATTACAATTAAAGCAAAAAAAGAAGGCGTTACTCCTCAAGATATAGTCAATAAATATCATGCCATTATTAAACAATCTTTTGAGGATTTTGGTATTACTTTCGATAACTACTCTCGCACTTCGGCTAAAATTCATCATGAAACGGCTTCAGCTTTTTTTAAAACTTTAAACGATAACAATCAATTTATAGAAGAAACTTCTAAACAATTATACGATGCTGAAGCCAATCAATTTTTAGCCGATCGTTTTATAATTGGAACTTGTCCTAAATGTGGCAATGAAGAAAGCTATGGTGACCAATGTGAAAATTGTGGAACGAGTCATAATGCCACCGATTTAATAAATCCTAAATCTGCTATAACTGGAAATGTTCCTAGCTTAAAAGAGACTAAACACTGGTTTTTGCCCCTAGATAAACACGAAGATTTTTTGAAACAATGGATTTTAAAAGATCATAAAAAAGATTGGAAATCTAATGTTTACGGCCAATGCAAATCCTGGATAGACGATGGGTTAAGACCTAGGGCAGTGACTCGAGATTTAGACTGGGGAATTCCTGTTCCTGCGCCAGGTGGAGAAGGGAAAGTGCTTTATGTCTGGTTTGATGCACCTATAGGCTATATTTCTGCAACAAAAGAATGGGCAAAGAGAGAAGGTAAAGACTGGAAACCTTATTGGAAAGATAAAAACACAAAATTATTACATTTTATAGGAAAGGATAATATCGTTTTTCATTGTATTATTTTTCCCGCAATGTTAAAAGCAGAAGGGTCGTACATTTTACCAGATAATGTCCCTGCCAATGAGTTCTTAAATTTGGAAGGCAATAAATTGTCTACCTCTAAAAATTGGGCGGTATGGTTACACGAGTATTTAAAAGATTTTCCAGACCAGCAAGACGTTTTACGTTATGCGTTAACCGCAAATGCGCCAGAAACTAAGGATAATGATTTTACTTGGAAAGACTTTCAAGCAAGAAACAATAACGAATTGGTTGCCATTTTTGGAAACTTTATTAACCGAGTAGTCGTTTTAACAAATAAATACTATAATGGTGTGGTGCCAGAATCTAGTGATTTTTCTATACTAGATGAAGAAACTCTAAAAACACTTAGTGCTTATCCCGAAGTTATTGCGAGTTCATTAGAACGTTACCGTTTTAGAGAGGCTGGCCAAGCGCTTATGAATTTAGCCCGATTAGGAAATAAATATTTAGCCGATGAAGAACCATGGAAAGTGATAAAACAAGATGAAATACGTACTAAAACCATTATGTTCGTCGCCCTTCAAATTGCTTCTGCTTTAGCAACATTAAGCGAACCTTTTTTACCTTTTTCTTCAGCAAAATTAAAAACGATACTTGGCTTTAAAAATTTAGCTTCACCACTAAATTGGAAAGACATTAGTGCTAAAAATATTCTATTACCTACAGGACACCAAATAGGAAATGCAGAGTTATTGTTTTCTAAAATCGAAGACCATCAAATTCAAGCGCAACTCGATAAGCTTGAAGCCAGCAGAAAAATTAATGAAGCCGAGGATAAAACAACCACTCCTCAAAAAGACATGATTACTTTTGATGACTTTACTAAATTAGACCTAAGGGTTGGAACTATTATTGAGGCTAAAAAAATGCCAAAAGCTAAAAAACTTTTAGTTTTAAAGGTAGATACTGGTATAGACGTGAGAACGATTGTGTCTGGTATTGCTGGAAGTTTTACTGCCGAAGACGTTATAGGCAAACAAGTTACCGTTTTGGTAAATTTAGCACCCAGAACACTCAGGGGTGTAGAAAGTGAGGGCATGATTTTAATGACAGCATCTGAAGATGGTAAATTGGTATTTGTTAATCCAGATGCATCAACTTCACTTAACACCGTTGCCAATGGTTTGCCTATTAGTTAAATAAATACTCAGTTGTATTATATTGTAACACGTGTTGAATGCATCATTTCCAACTTCCATATCGAATCTTGTTTCACAGCCACTATACTTTCTAACCATTGATAGCTTTTTACTATCGTGTCTTTTTTAAAAGTTGCATAATTGTGATAAGCCATCCAGACACGATTACCTGCTCTTTTAGCTTCAAAAAAATCAAACTTATTTATTCTTTTGGTACCATCATCTTTTAATTTAGATCTTTTACACCAATTCGATATGGTATCATTATTCCAAACTTCCCCATGTTCTAATAACACAAAATCATCTGTTTGATATTTTAAAATTTGACGCTCTCTCTTGGCTGCCCACACATCATCAAATACGCCTTGTACCAATTGTTCTACTTGTTTAAATATTTCGCTATCAGATTCAATAGGTTCTTTTTTTTCATTTTTACAAGTAAAGACAAACATTACAAATAGTAGAACTACGGTAAAAATAGGTTTCATAGTTATTATAATTTATTTATTCAAAATACTATTTATCAGCTCTATGATGTGAGGCTTAATTAATTCTGGCCTAGCCCAAGCTATTTCATGCCCCGTATCTGGTATAGTAATAATTTTAATATTACTAAACTTCTCCTTCGTGTAATTTACATTACCATATGGCACAATATCGTCTATATTGCCATGTATATGTAATACGGGTATGGTGACCTTATCCCAATCGGTTTCTATTAATTCTAATTCTTTGGCATGCACTGTTTTTTCATCTCCAGCGACTCGGTATCCAGTTGGTACTAACCAACGTGTTAACCACCATTGTGTTAGGCGAGACCCCCAGACGTCTTTTTCTTGTTTGGGATCCATCGCGGGAGAAATCATCAATACCGCTTTAACATTGGCATTTTCTACAGCTAACCTCGAGGCTAATGGCCCGCCATACGACGACCCTATAGCAATGACATTTTTTAAATTATAATGATCTATTAATTCACTCATTATATGGGCTTGGGTTTTTATGGAAGTCATTTCCTTTCCAAAATTAGAGTACCCATAGCCAGGCCGATCTACCGCATGCATTTTTGCTTTTTTTATAAATAGAGTATCATTAAAATAGCCGTTCCAAGCCGATAGAGAACTTGGCGAACCATGAAAAAACAGTAAATTAATATCATTTTTAGAGTGCGCAACATGTTGTACTCTAACACTTAAATTAAGACTATCTACATTAAAATAAGAGATTTTCGAAGGAATGGCTTTTTCATCAAAATAGGCTTTTATTTCCTTATCTGTAGATCGCCATTGTAAAACCGTACAGGAAGTTAATCCGTATAATAAAACTATAAAAATAAGACTCCGCTTCATCCATTTCAAATTATAAAACCTTACAAATTAATTCTTTTAATGCGTGCCTAAAAATTTTTTCTAAAAAAGAAAATTATTTTAACTTTTAATCGACTATTTATACCATATTATCGATCTTTGTTCATTGCAACTCATGTAAAATTACATTGCTACTTTTTATACCGTAAATTAGTAGTGATTCAAATCAATCTATTTTAATGAAAAAACTAATTATACTTTTAATAGGCTTTGCCGTATTTAGTTGCGGCTCTTCAAAACAAGGCGTAGCAAAAAAAGAGATTACAGGAAAATGGTCTATAGAAAGCATTACGGATAGCAATGGTGTGAAGTTAACTAATGATTTATCATTATTAAATGATGTTTCTCTGGTTTGTTTTCATGACAGTATATGGAAATTTGACCCCAATACAAATTCTGGAGAATACAACATTAATGATCTTTATTGTTCTTTTGGTAAACGCAAATTCACATACAATTCGCAGGAAATAAACAAATTAAATGGCTACTATAACTTTACCATAGTGCCCACTCTAAAAAAAGGAAAAAAAGTTCCAGAGAAATCATTTAAATTTAAATTGGTAAACCTTTCTCTAACGACAATGCAGTGGCAATATAATGTGATATTAAACAAGAAAATAACCCCATTAAAAATAAATTTCAAAAAGTTAAATAAACCCAATATTACCGCAATTTAACTTTGTTATTATTAAAGTATTTTGAAAAATTTTAATGTTGAACGCCTATTAACTTTTTCTTTTTAATATGATTATAGTATATTGATGCTCAACTCGTTTAACCGAGTTTACTAACATTAATTAATTATTTTATGAAAAAATCGATTTTATTATTGGTTGTTATACTACTTACAAGCTGTGGTGCTTCAAAAACGGTAAGAACGTCTAAAAAAGTAATTAAGGGCAACTGGACACTAAATACCATTAATTATGATACTTCTGGCACTTTAAAAGTTACCCTACTTAGTGATGCGACTTCAAAATGTTTTGAAGGCAGTACTTGGCAATTTATTCCTAATAATAATTCGGGAATATATACCATAAATAATGGCTCTTGTAATACTGGCAAGCGTCATTTTATTTTTACAATTGCTGAAATAGATGAAACTACTGGGCTTTATGACTTTTTACTTAAACCAACAAATGCAAAAGGCAAAAGCGACACAAATAAGGGATTTAGGCTACGCTTAACACAACTCTCAGACACATCAATGCAATGGCAACAAACTGTTACTGCTAACGGAAAGCCGTTTACTATTTCTATGAACTTTTCAAAATAATATAACTCATGAAAACATTTTATAATAAATCAATTATTGTGCTATTTATTCTATCACTACTCTTTAGTGTTTCTGGATGTAAAGCGATTCAAAATGCAAATAACAAACAAAAAGGAGGCGTTATTGGTGCTGCCGGCGGCGCTGTACTTGGTGCCATTATAGGCAATAATGTTGGAAAAGGAGGTAATGGCGAAATAGGCGCAGTTATTGGTGGCGTAGTAGGAGGTGGTGCAGGTGTGCTTATTGGAAATAAAATGGACAAACAAGCGCAAAAAATTGAAGAAGAAATTCCTGGAGCTGAAGTTGAGCGCATTGATGATGCCATAGTTATTACTTTTGATGAAAACAGTGGTGTGTATTTCGATACTAATAAATATAATATTAATACCAAATCGCAACAATCACTTGATAAATTGGCAGGAGTATTTATAGAATACCCAGACACTAATATTTTAGTGGTAGGCCATACCGATAATACAGGAGCTGCGGAATATAATATGACTTTGTCTAAAAATAGAGCCTATGCAGTTACTAATTACCTTCAAAACAAAGGACTAAGTAAAGGCCGTTTTACAACCAATTGGTTTGGGGAAGACCAGCCTACAAACGACAATGCTACGCCTCAAGGACGAGCAAAAAACAGAAGAGTAAATGTCGCTATTGTGCCCAATGAAAAGATGATAAATGATGCCAAAACAGAATCTGGAGAAAATTAAAATTTCATTAAATTAATTTCGGAAATTAAAACTCAAGTAAATATATTACAAGCCTTTTTGAAACAAACTTCAAAAGGCTTTTTTTTATGCTTTTAAATTTTATTACTTCTAAAACACAACTCCCTCATGAAAGTGTAAAAAACACACTTCAATTGCTAGATGAAGCCTGCACTATTCCCTTTATTTCTCGATATAGAAAAGAGCGCACTGGCAATTTAGATGAAGTACAAATAGGAGATATCGTAAGCTTTAAAGAGCAATTTGAAAGTATAGAAAAACGAAAAGCAACAATTTTAAAAGCGCTAGAAGAACAAGGGGTTTTAGACGAAGCGCTGAAAATTAAAATAAAAAAAACGACAGCACTTAATGCTCTTGAAGATTTATACCTCCCCTATAAGAAAAAAAGAAAAACAAAGGCTGAAACTGCGCGTAAAAACGGATTAGAGCCTTTGGCTAAAATCATAATGTCTCAAAATGCAAATGATATTAAATCTATTGCTTTAAAGTATGTAAAAGAAGAGGTTCCCACTCATGAAAAAGCTTTGGAAGGGGCTAGGCACATTATTGCAGAATGGATTAATGAGCGAACAGACATTAGAAATGCACTAAGAAAACAGTTAGAGCGGCATGCCCAAATTTTAACCCAGGTTATTAAGACCAAAATAGAGGATGAAAAAGCGCAAAAATTTAGAGATTATTTTGATTGGGAAGAATCTCTAAACCGCATTCCTTCACATCGATTATTAGCCATATTAAGAGCCGAAAGTGAAGGGTTTATTAGAGTGAAAATTATCATTGATGATGTTCGTGCGCTAGAACGCATTGATCATAAAATAATTCGCAGTAGTACGGCTTGTGCAGACCAACTGGAACTTGCTATTTCTGATGCCTACAAACGCTTATTGTTACCTGCTTTAAGTAATGAAGCACTTCAAAATGCAAAAGAAAAAGCAGACGAATCTGCCATTCGTGTTTTTGCCAAAAACCTTAAACAATTATTGTTAGGTGCGCCATTAGGTGAAAAACGAGTACTCGCCATAGACCCTGGTTTTAGAACAGGGTGTAAAGTGGTTTGTTTAGACGCCCAAGGCCAATTAAAATATAACGAAACCATATACCCCCACCCGCCTAAAAATGATAGTACTGGAGCTATGAAAAAAATCAGTTCTCTTGCTGATGCTTATAAAATAGAAGCCATTGCTATAGGAAATGGCACAGCATCTAGAGAAACTGAAGCTTTAATTAGGAAGATTCGATTTAAAAACGACATTCAGGTTTTTGTTGTAAGCGAAGCCGGAGCGTCTATTTATTCGGCTTCAAAAATTGCTAGAGAAGAATTCCCTAATTACGATGTCACAGTGCGCGGATCGGTCTCTATTGGCCGTCGCCTACAAGACCCACTAGCCGAACTTGTAAAAATAGATGCGAAATCGATAGGCGTTGGGCAATACCAGCATGATGTAGATCAAACAAAGCTTAAAAAAGCACTAGATACAGTGGTGGAAAACGGCGTAAATGCTGTAGGAGTAAATATTAATACTGCAAGCCGCTATTTATTAAGTTACGTTTCGGGTATTGGTCCTAAATTAGCAGAAAATATTTTTAATTATAGAGCTAAAAATGGTGCTTTTTCTTCTCGAAATGACATCAAAAAAGTCCCTCGCTTAGGTGAGAAGGCCTTCGAGCAAGGCGCTGCATTTCTTAGAATTAAAGCGTCTAAAAACCCATTAGACGATTCTGCAGTGCACCCAGAAAGCTATCCCTTAGTAAAACAAATCGCAAAAGATGAAGGCGTCTCTGTTTCCAAATTAATAGGCAATACCACTTTGCTACAAAACATAGATTTAAAAAAATACTGTACAAATTTAGTAGGGCTACCTACCCTGAAAGACATTATTAAAGAACTGGAAAAACCTGGATTAGATATTAGAGAACAAGCCAAAGTGTTTACATTTAATCAAAATATAAAATCGATTAACGATTTGCATACAGGGCAGTTGCTGCCAGGTATTGTAAACAATATTACCAATTTTGGGTGTTTTGTAGATATCGGGATTAAAGAAAGTGGTTTAATTCATGTTTCCAATTTAGCAGATGCATTTGTAAAAGAGGTAAACGACCATGTGAGTTTGCACCAACAAATTATTGTTAAAGTTTTAGAGGTCGATATTGCCAGAAAACGCATTCAATTAAAGCTTTACAAAAAGTGATTAACGATAAAAGTTAAATTATTTTCATTGATATACTTTTTTATTAATTTTAGATAAACTAAAAATAATGTCTTTGCTATTCAATCATTTAAAACAGAGTTTCGTGCACAAAATTCTTTTCTTTTTTTTACTCTTTTTTTGTTTGACAACTACTAATTCAAAGGCTCAAGAAAAAGGAGAAAATACTATTATTAAATCTTTTAAAAGTTTTACGAAACTGCCCAGAGAATCTGTTTTTGTGCACTTAAATAAATCTACCTTTATTGTTGGAGAATCTTTAGGCTTTAAAGCTTATGTTTTTGACAAAGCAACTGATAAATTAAGTGAACCTTCTTCTAATTTATATTGCTTAATAACAGATAAAGAAGATCATGTCGTTAAGAAAGGTTTATTTCTTGTAAAACAGGGTACGACCTCAAATACCTTTGAAATAGACAGTACTCTAAAAACGGGCACTTATAAATTTAAGGCCTACTCAAATTGGATGCGTAATTTCGAAGAAAAACTTTCTTTTTCTCAAGAGTTTAGTGTTATAGACCCTGCCGTTAGTAATAATACAACCAGCAAAAATGAGGTTATTGATTTAGATATTCAAATCCTTCCTGAGGGAGGTCATAGTATTGCAGACGTAAAAAACACCTTTGGCGTTATCGTTAAAAACCAATTTGGAAAAGGCATTCCTGTAAAAGATGTAGCCATTGTAAACAAATCAAATGACACCTTAACCAAATTTGATTTAAATAGATTTGGCATTGCCAAAACAACATTTACGCCTAAGGTAAACAGCGATTATAAATTAGTGTTTTCTCATGGCTATAAAGCTTATACTCAAACCATCGATTTTATAAAAGATCAAGGTATAAATCTTAATGTACAAACAGTTAATGACAAATTATTTGTAAGCCTTAATACCAACCAAAATACTTTACCTTCTATAGCTAATAAAATCTATAAATTAACCGTTCATAACTCTCATAATATTATAAGTGTAGATTTTAGTTTTAAATCTAAAACAAATGTTATAAAACTATTTAAAAAAGCAAATCTATTTCCTGGAATAAACATTATTACTGTTTTTGATGAAAATAATACGCCTTTATTGGAACGATTGTATTTTAACCATCAAAAAATTAATACTAAAGACCCAGTTGTTAGCATTTTTAATACTAAGAAAGACTCTTTAGAGGTATCGTTAAGAGTATTAGACATAAATGATAGTAATACGGCATCTATAAGTGTGTCTGTCCTCCCAAGTGGTACTAAATCGTATAATCATAGCGATAATATTATATCTTATATTAAATTAAGACCTTATTTAAAAGGTTATGTTGAAGAAGCTTCTTATTATTTTGAAACTATAGACAATACACGAAAACAAGAACTAGACAACTTATTAATTACTCAAGGATGGAGTAGTTATGAATGGCATTCCATTTTTAATAAAGAACCTCAATCACTTTTTATTTTTGAAAAAGGAGTAAGTACCATTGTTAATTTTAATAAAAAAAAGAACGATCAATTTATGATACATCCTATGAGTCGTTCTAAATCTATATTCTTTTCTGCTAAAGATTCTGAAAAAACAGCTAAAATAGGCCCTTTATTTCCCATGGGTGAGGAAGAAATAAATATTTCAGAATTGGATAAAAAAGGAAATACTATCAAACCTCTAGTATACCTTACCTTCGAACCTAATAATATTTTAAATGTTAATCTTTTAGGTAATGACGAGAAAAGCCTAAAAAACAGAACGACACTTTTCGATATTTCTGACCAAAATGTTTTTATAAAAGATCAACAAAATTTAGATGAAGTGGTTATTAATACCAGTGTAAAAAGAACAAAATACGATTTACTCAAACAAAAATCTCGTGGTAATATAGATATTTTTGACGATAACAAAAGAGAGGCCTACACAGATTTTGCTACCTATATAAGCTCTAAAGGGTTTTTTGTAAACCAAAATATAAATAGAAGCGCAGGGCAACCTCTGCTTGATATAAGAAATACAAGAAGAACAACCATTGGAGCATTACAAAGACCATTAATTTTTTTAGATAATGTCTTGTTGTCTGACTTTAGTATTCTTGCAAATTTTAAAATGGATACCGTTGATTATATAGAAGTTGATAAATCTGGATCAGGACTGGGAATGAGGGGTGCAAATGGTGTCATTAGAATTTTTACAGACCCTAGCGTTAAAATAAAGGATAGTTATGGCAGTCTTGCTATGAAAAGCAGCAAATTTCCCGTTTCATTTGAAGAAGAAAAAAAATATTATTCCCCAAAATACAATTCTTACAGCTCTGCCTTTTATGAAAACTATGGTGTAATTGACTGGCTCCCTAACCTCAAACCTGATAATACTGGAGCGTTTCGGTTTAAATTAATTAATACTAATCTTGAGAGTATCAATATATATGTTGAAGGAATGACTAGTAACGGCGTTTACATTTCAAAGTTTAAAAAAATAAGAATTTAGCACATTCAGCATCATATAGGCTAAAAAAAATGAAATTTGAGTGCAAAATGTGAATTTTGCAGGTAAAAGAATAATTCAATACGATAAAAATAGACCTGTCAGGTTTTTGAAACCTGACAGGTCTTAATTAGTCAATATATTTACTTGGGGTATTATTACACGTTTTAAAGAGCTAACTTTTCTGTAAGAGATTTAAAGTCTATTTAAAAATTAAAACTTTCAGCTCTGCTTTTAAATCCATTTAAATTAATTGGATTTGGAGAAGGTGGTATAAAAATTCTTAAACGTGCCCCTCGAAACCATTGTCTATCAAATAGTATTGCAGTAGAGACGGTATTTACGTTTCTTGTAGAAACTGAACGCGCTCTGTTTTTCCAATAACCATATAAGTTTTGTTTAGGATACCCATT
>CALDCO010000042.1 GCA_937937185.1 uncultured Flavobacteriaceae bacterium | reverse complement strand
GCCCACTTCGCCCTCACGAAACTTTGGGGTCGCTCGGGTAAAGCGTATTTACTCACACTCATATTGGATAAATAAGAGCTCATGAACTGGGTTTATTACATTTTTAAAGAACTTTTAGAAAAAGAAAAAATGAAGAAATTTAATAGTGGTAAAGCCAGCGCAACATATCGCTCCGATACAAAAGTCTCTCCGATTTTCATAAACCACTTCATCATCTCTGAATAATAACTTTATACGTTTTGGTTGAAGTAAGGTTAGATATTTTTAAAAAATACAGTCCACTATTGAGTGTATGTACTTCCATGATAGCCGAAGCAGCTCCTTTTTGAACGTCTCTTTTTAACACAACTTGCCCAAATTGATTGAATAACTCCAATTTTAGATTTTTATGTATTGAACTGGATTTTATGCTAATAACATTTTCTGCAGGGTTTGGATAAACTAGAAAATTAAAGTCATTCTCATCAAAATGGTCTGCACCTAATGTAATATCATTTTCAGATATCAGCATTCCTTTTCCTGCAGTTACTAAAACAATATATTCAGCAGATGCATCAATATCGGTAACAGGTGGTACAACTCGTTTTACAGTATCGTCTGCAATATCTACCCACAAATTTAGATTCGTTTCTGGGGTTTCATTCCAATATAAGGCCGTATCTGAGTTGTTTTTATTTACCGGCTCTGCGAATACAATAAGATGACCAGCAGGATCTAAAGCGATGGCTCCGGGTCTAGTAGTAGGAACCGATAAATTAGTAGTCGTATTGGAATTGGATGCATTATCTATTCTAAGAACCGCTGTTGGTGTGGAAATGTACAAACGGTCATTATTTTGGTCATAAGCCAAATAGCCCTTATCTTCCCCTGCTGGGCTGGCTAGAATTTGCATCCAGTTTTCGCCGTAATCCGTACTTCGCCAAACTCCTGAATTACGATCATAAACAAAAATAGTAGAACCGCCGTTTGATTCTACAGAACAACGCAAACGCCCATTGTTTTGTGCCTTCATAAATGCTGTGGTCCGGGTATTCCAATTATTCCAACTTCCGTCTAAGTAGTCAACCGTTCGAATACCACCATTGTCTATAGCTGTGACCAATCGTTCTGTTCCATCTAATAAATTAACCCATGCCAATCCAATGATGCGCTTTGGCGCTTCAGGGTTATTTATTTCGTTAAGCCCAGGAGATGACGGGGTACCTGGTGAAGAGGCTACAGCCAATTTCCCTCCTTGGGTGTTATTATCACGTTCGCCATCACCAAATGCCAATTCTGAGCCATCGGGTGAAAATACAAGTCCGTGACCTACGGTTACGCCACCTAAACCTACAGCGTCCCATGTTGTTCCTCCATTATTAGATAAAACCACATCGTGATCAACATTCCCCGCTGCAATAACACCAGATGGACTAATTTCTACATCTCTGTAAGTGAGAATTTGAAAGCCATTTGCTGGCTTCCAAGTAGCACCAGCATCGTCGGTTGTCCAAATGGCAGAAGTTGAACAGACCACCCAAGCATCTGGATTATGCGGAGAAACTTGTACAGTAGCGACATCACAATTTAAGCCGCCTAAGGCCCAAGTACTGTGAGCTTCAAAAACAATCAAATTCTGGTTACTTCCCCAAGGGCTTATCGAAATACCAGAGGAGGTGGTGTTAATCCAGTTTGAGCCACTATCTTCCGATACCCAAATATTGCCTTTACCTTCGGCAGTACCCAAAACAATTCTGTCTGTATTCCATGCTCTTTTAACGCCATGTATTGCTGTGGACATCACAGCTGTTCCTATGGGTCCTGTAATATTGCTTAAGTTACCGTTAGCGGGCTCGTATCTTCTAACACCAAACCGGCCACATGCCAAATACATTCTGTTGCCAAGCACAACTATCGATTCTACCACGTCGGGAATCCCCACCACTTTACTAGCTGAAGGGCTTGTGTTTAGGTTACTTATTTGCCATAAGCCTTTATTTTCTATAGCCCCATCATCTCCCCATAAGCCAACAAAAACGGTATTGGGATCATCTGGAGACATCGCCATAGCGCGTACATGAACAGCCCCACTAAAAACATTTAATCTATTCCAACTCGTTCTGTTGTTAGTAGATAGCCATACCCCATCTTTATATGTCCCCGCTACCCATGTAGAACCACTTACCCATTGTATTAAACTTGGATCTGTAGATCGAGGTCTGCCAGTTGGTAATGGCGCGTTACTATTTTGTGCTGAAAATGAAATATCCGAAGAGTCATGTTCCCAAGAATCTCCACCATTACTGGAAGAAATCACTTCACCGCCTAAGCCTTTAAAACCCGTACCGCCAACTATTACAGTGCTACCATTTAAATCGACAGCATGAAGCGCTGCAATTTTTTGATGGGATTCTTGATACCCCAAACCGCGCCCTACCGATTCGAAATTTTTGCCATAATTAGTAGATCTCCCAGTACCGCCTATATCTGAACCATAATAAATTTTACCAGGAACATTAGGATCCCAAGTTACTACATTGGGGTAACCTCCACCTATTGGGCCTGCTTGACTAAAAGAAATAAGACCATTAGCTCCTTTTGAAAGTTTAGTTACATTAGTTACTAAAGCAGAATCATTCGTAAAAGCAAAAAATACAGTTGAACAAACAAAAATGACAAAGAGCATCAGTTTAAAACCATTCTGTTTAGATAACATAATAATAGATTTTATATTCATTACTAAAGATACAAAATTTTTGAAGACACTATTTTTGTAAATTATTGTTTATTAATGGTTTAAAACACCCAGTGTATCTCATACCGTCCTATCATCTGTTGGTAAAATGGTGTTTTATTGAATTTAATTTCTGGTAAAACCAAATGTTTTTTAAAATAAAAAAAAGCATTTTTTAGCATTTATTGCAATAACAAGTCTGTTTTATTGGCACGAAAAATGGCACTATTATTAAATATTATTTAATCAAAAATAGCATCACTTTGTATAACACAGTATTTTTATCATGACCGATTTAAATAAAAATCAATCAGACTTAGAACCAGCGCTCGCTCGTAATAACTTGTTTTGCTCTTCCATTAAGGCGGTTAAATTAGTAAGCAACTCAATATCTTTAGGAGTTTTTACAGAAGTATCTTTAGTGTCTTGAGCGCGATCTCGCAATCTATTCATTGCTTTTACAACAATAAAAATGGTAAGGCTAATAATGAAAAAATCTAAAAAAGCTTCAGATAAACTCCCATAATGAACTGCAACCTCATCGCTTATTGTTGTTCCTTCATTATTAGTAATAGCGTCCCTAAGAATAATGCGCTTATCTTGA
>CALDCO010000041.1 GCA_937937185.1 uncultured Flavobacteriaceae bacterium | reverse complement strand
ATTGCTCGACAACGCAAATGCTATCTAAGAAATATCCCATAATAGAAACTACAGAAACCGTAATTAACCCATGAGTAGATACAAATTCCCGATATCAAATAAAAGCACAGAGGCTTTTAAAAAAGCAAACGAGGTAAGATGCCCTAAATGTAATAAAAAGGCAGCAGAAGCCACAGGAAAAGATGTAGTAATACAAATAAGGTGTAAGTGTAAGACTGATTATACTTATGATAATGGGGTGTATAGGTGTATGGACTAATTATTGAAGTAGTTTACTATCTTGTACTTAATATTTGTGTTTGATGCATCCATAACATCAATTCTAAGACCTCTAAACCCCACCGTACTACTTTCGGATAGGTCATATTGTAATTCCTGTGTAAAAGCTGGTCTAGCGTAATTATCAACATATTCCCTGTATATGAATTTTATAGATTCATTAACTTTCCCATTGTATATGAATTCTTGCTTGAAGTATTCTTTTTTCTTTACGGGTACTGATTTCGTTTTAAACTCTAACTTTTCTCTTGTTTTATTGGTTGTTATAATGTTTCCAGCAGCGTCTGTTTTATATATTTCTGCGTTGTCACCATTTTTAGGCATAGCAATCCCAAAGTATTTATAAGAATCATTACTATAAAGATCGTGACTTTTTATATGGGCATTATTTACAAAAACCTCTCCTTTACCAATCTCTTTTTTTGCATAACCACCAGCAACCTTAAAAGGTTTTTCAACAACTAAAGCATTATAATTAAATCCACTCTCATTAGTAATTAGAGTGACACCAAGTTCTGCTGCGCTAACTTCGTTTAATGAGGGTGTTAATGTCTTGTATACAGAGGGATTAACAGGTATTTGGCGTATAGCGCATGAATAAAAAATAAAGGTGAATGGTAAAACGATTAATAGCTTTTTCATTTTTTAATAGTGGTTTAGTTTAAACCGCTAATTTAGTAAATTATTTTTTCTTTAAATAACCAATTATGTCTCCTTTGTCGTTATAAACAGGATCGAAATTATTCATTTCGAACAATTCAAACAATTCTATTTCAAGCTTTTCAGCTATATCTTTCAAGGTCTTAAGAGAAGGATTTTCCTTATATCCATATATAGTTTGCCTGCTAACACCAAGCCTGTTTGCTAATTCGGTTTTATCCGAACGAACTCTTTTTAATAAAGCGTCTAAATCAAATGCCATAATTCATGTTTTGTATGCTCATATACATACAGATTTATTTATTCTGTAAATATATAGAAAAAAAAATTATAAAAAAATATAATATTTATTTTGTCGTTTATATATTTACACATATATTTGTAGTGTAAACATATAGAATTACAATTATGAAAACATTATCAAACACAAGAGCAGAAAAGATCGCGAGAAATATAAACGCTATGGATATTCATTTTCAGTATAGCGATGATATGAAGGTATGGAGGTTCTGGAACAACCTAAGCGATAAGTTAAGAGAGATCATTTCTACTTTAAATAATGCAGATATAGTTTTCTTAACATCAAAGTGCGACGAGACAAAAGCAAAATATTTCGGATTAATATAAAACCTAACACACTCAATATATGAAAGCAACAGTAACAACATTCAGATCAAAAGTATTCAAAAGAGCCTATGAGATAATGAGAAACACGGGCAAGACCTTTGCCGTGTGCTTATCTAAAGCATGGGCAATTTACAGACTAGGAAAGTCTATGTTAAAAGGTGAGGTAAAGTTCGCTTACGAGAAAAAAGATGGCACACTACGTAAAGCTTACGGTACGTTAAAAGATGTAAGCCAATTTATAAAAGGGACGGGTAAGTCTAGCGATAAAGTTTTTCACTATTGGGATTTAGAGGCTGTTGCCTTTAGATGCTTTTCAATTTCTAATCTAATAACAATATACTAATATGGAAGCGGTTAACAACAAGAACATCGAAAAAGCGATAACAGGTATTTTATTCGATCAAATACTATGGTATCGTGTAACAAAAGGACTAGAAGCAATAAGTAATTGCGTTCACCCATCACAACCAGAGGAAATGTTTGAGCCAGATTCTAAATATACTGGAAGTATGAACGCGTATTTAATACTAGGCGTTTCTAGCAATAGAGACATAGTCGATATGCTTAACTACAGACTCTATGATATGATGATGGACAGCGAACAAAGCGCAATTATATTGGCTAAAGAAATATACCAAGAATGGCTTTTAGATATTAAAAACTACTACATAAACCGTAAAGAAGTAGTGCTTTGCAAAATATAGAAATAACATTAATAACTAAACATAAACTGTTAATAACTAGGCGGTTTTAATCAATATATTTAAGATAATGATTCTTAAATTTAGTCTCCCTCGTTATTATCAATAATAATACAATTATCATGGAAAAATTAAAGGTTGAAAAAAACGACAGCATGAGCAGTTTGGAAATTGCTCAATTAACAGGTAAAAGACACTCAGATATTTTGAATGCTATAAGAAAGATGGAGGCTGCATGGGTGAAAGTTAACGAACGAAATTTTTCGTTCGGCTCATATTTAGACAAAAACAACCAGTCTAGACCCATGTACAACCTGACCAAATCAGAATCCTTATATGTTGCAACTAAATTTAACGACGAGGCTAGGGCTAAGTTGATTTTAAGATGGGAGGAACTAGAAAGAAGTAAAACCCAGGAACTTCCAAGCAACTATTTAGAAGCCCTAAAGCATCTAGTAGAAAAAACAGAAACCAACTTAGCGTTAAAAGCTCAAAACAATCTACAGGAAAAACAATTAAAAATACAAGCCCCAAAAGTAGAATATGTAAACAAGGTATTACAAAGCACTAGCACCTACACCACAAACCAAATAGCTAAAGAGTTTGGTATGAGTGCAAGAAGCTTAAACAGGTGGCTACACGAAAAGAAAGTCCAGTACAAACAAAATGACACTTGGCTACTTTACCAAAAGCACCAAGACAAAGGCTACACTAAAACAAAGACCTATCATTTTATAGGGAGCGATGGAGTGGAAAAAACCTCAATGAGTACGGTTTGGCTAGAAAAAGGCAGAATGTTTATTCATGATTTGATGAAAAGTGAACGAAAGGCTAGTTAGGTTAAATAAGCAATTAAATAAACTATTTATAATTAGTCTAAATAAAAAAAAATAACTATCTTTGGTTATTAAAGAATAATTAGAGCACCTAGAGCGCCATTCGAATTTGACAGATTCTATGGGCTTAGGTGCTTTTTTGATTAATACAATAAGTAAGGGGTTTAAAATTAGCCCTAAAACCTATGACCGTAGCAATTTTGTAATTGATGGGCGACCTAGATACTTAGATCTTTCTTCTCCATACGCTCAACTTTGTTGTTACGAAACAAATCCAGTAGTAAACGCGGTAATAAATATAAAAGCAGAAGCTTTTTCCAATCTAAAATTTAAAGTAAAAGATCTTAAAAGCGAAGAAATATTCGACTTAATGGATTATGATAAAGATGGAGGAGGATTAAAAAAGCTTTTATCAGACCCAAACCCATTACAGTCGGGTAGTGAATGGTTAAAGCAGTTTAAGCTTAATTATGAGGTTTTTGGAAATGGGTACAATTATGCCTCTGTACCCTCTGGGTTTAATGAAAAAACTTACACCTACAAAGACATTACTGTTTTAAACAACCTATACGCAGCTAACGTAAGACCTATAATAACAGGTAATTGGTTAGAGTCTACAACCATAGATGAGATTATAAAGCACTATGAATTTGATAATTATCACGGGGATATACAAGAGATAAGTCCCCTAAAAGTGATGCATATTAATTCATCTAATTTAAGATTAGATTACCACTTTACAGAAGGGGTTTCGGATTTAGTTGCTTTACAAAAACCTATATCCAATATAGATGCAGCATACGAAAGTAGGAACGTATTAATTACTCGAAGAGGGGCAATAGGAATGCTTAGCTCCGAAAAAAGGGACGAGGCTATGGGTAACATAGCTCTAAGCAAGGAAGAAATAGATCAAGTTCAAAAAGACTATAGAAGGTATGGATCAATGAATGGTCAGGATCAATTATTAATTTCTTCTCAACCTCTTAAATATCAAAAAATGGCTCTAAGTGTAAAGGAGCTAATGTTATTTGAAGAAATCGAAGCAGACGCAATAGCGGTGGCAACAGCAAAAAAAGTTCCTGAATTATTAGTTAAGTATTATATAAAAGGAGGAACGTTCGAAAACCTAAACGCATCAGAAAAAAGACTTTATGATTCCACTATAATACCAGAGTCTGAGGCTTTTATTAGCCAGCTAAACAAATTTCTTAAAACTTCAGAGCATAACATTCAGATAATAGGTTCTTATGACCATGTAAATGTTTTACAGTCAAACAAAAAAGAAGAGGCGGAAGTTAAGAAAACAAACATAGAAGGAGCAGAAAAAGCATTCAGAACAGGAGCTATAAAATACAACGATTATTTAGCGTGTATGGGAATGCCAAACGACCCTATAATAGGAGATAAAAGAGTGTGGGATTTAAAAGAAAATCAGCTTTTCGCTATCGGGATAGGCAAAACAAAAGAATCGAACCAAACAAACCAAGACGATGAGTAAGCACAGGAATAATATGCAGGAATTAAGTGAGAAAGATCAATTAGTTAAGTCTATCAGGGAAAAGGCGGAGAACGCTAGTAATGGAAGGCTTAGAGCAGAGTTTCTTAAAAAATCAGAGATTCTGGAGAACAATAAAACAGTAACGAAATGATAGTTTGTAAAGAATTTCCGAACCAGGTTTTTGAGTCTAAAGAGAGCTTATTTAAAGCTCTAAGAGAGAATAAATCCACTCTTATAGCTCAAAAAAAAATGATGACAAAGCAAGCAGATGCAGTTGTTTATTCTGCACAAGCAATAAATCAAAAAGGAGGAACCATGAAAATGGATCAAATAGATGTAAGCTCTATTAATAAACTCGCTTTGAAATTAGTCATAAACACAACGAACTTGATGGATAGTCATTCAGACGTTCATGTGAAGGGGATATGGAAAAAGTCTGTAAAAGAAAAAAAGGATTTGTACCTGTTACAGGAACATGCAATGCGTTTCGACCATATAATAACAGATGATGTTAAGGCTTCTGTAGAATTAATGGACTGGAAGGACTTAGGGCAGAAGTACGAAGGACAGACAGAGGCATTAATTTTTAATGCGGTTATAGACAAGAGAAATGAGTATATGTTTCAGCAATACGCGAAAGGTTACGTGAAAAACCATTCAGTAGGAATGCGATACGTAAAAATAGAAATGGCTATAAACTCTGAAAGCAAATATGATGTCGATGAAAAAGAGGTGTGGGATAAGTATATAGACCAAGTAGCCAACAGAGAAACAGCAGAAGAAAAAGGCTTTTTTTGGGTAGTATCTGAAGCTAAAATAATAGAAGGAAGTGCTGTGCCAATTGGAAGCAATACAATTACTCCTACCCTACAGGTAGAAGTTAAAAATACTGAGCCGTCAGCAGACACTCAACAAACTGAAGCCGAGAAATCACTTCAAGAAAAACAAAACTATTTGTTAAATCTAAATTAAAAGAAAATGTTTAAAAAATTTTTACAAGAAAAAGGCATTTCAGAAGAAGAGTTCAGTAAGATGGATGCTGCTGATACTGCCAAGCTTCAAAGCGAATACAACGATTTGCAAGCTAAAGAGTTAAACGACTTAAAGGAGCAAGCCTCAAAAGCCGCTACAAAAGAAGAGGTTAAAGCCGTAACTAAGAAATTAAATGACTTTTTAGACAAATCTAAAGAGGTTAGCGATGATACGATTAAGAGCCTCAAAGATGAAGCTGAAAAACTTAGAGAAGTTGTTAAAAATCAAGGTATTGAGATGTCTAAATTAAAAGAAAAAGGAAATAACACAGGTGGTGTTAGTTTTTTAGAGGCGGTAAAGAACGCAGTTAAGGAAAAATCTGAAGAATTTAAAGAATTCTTAACCAACAAGCAAAAAGGGGGATTCTTCGACTTTCAAATTAAAGCACCAGAAGCTGTTACATCTACTCATGTAACTTCAGCGGCAACTCCAGATAATTACACCGCTTCTAACGCAGATGGGTACTCACCATATACTAGAGAAGAAATATTTGTTGAAAATTTCTTCGACATGGGATCAACAGACAAGCCAACCATTGGCTATGTAAATGAAGAAGCTGGAGAAGGTGACGCAGCTATAGTAGCAGAAGGATCTTTAAAACCATTGATTGATGCTGATTTTAATGTTAAGTTTTCTCAAGCCGCAAAAGTAGCTGGTAGAATGAAGGCTTCAGAAGAAGCTTTGTTTGATTTTAAGTGGCTGGAGTCTGCTATGAAAACAACACTAAAGCGTAAGCATGATATAGCGAAACAGGATCAACTATTAAATGGGGACGGATTAGGTAGTAATTTATCAGGGATCAAAACTATAGCAACCCCTTTTAATGCGGCATTACTTACAGGTATTACGGTTTCTTCTCCTCAATTTTATGATGCAATTGCAAGTGTGGCGGCTGCTATAGAGGTTCAGAGCGAAGGTGTTTTTGTCCCTAATGTGGCTTTTGTTAATACGATTGATGCATTACAAATGAAGCTAACAAAGGATGATGATAAAAATTATATTCTGCCTCCTTTTATCTCGCAAGACGGAAGAGTTATTGACAACATAAGAGTTGTTGCAAAACCAACTATTCCAGTAGGAGAGTTTGTTATTGGAGACATGAAAAACGTTAAGCTTCGTAATGTTTGGGGTTATACCGTTAGAATAGGTCAAGAAATGGATGATTTATCTAAGAACATGTACACTATGATAGGGGAGTCAAGATTACATCTTTACATTACCGATAATGACAAGCGAGGTATTATAAGCGGAACGTTTGCAGATGTAATAACAGCTATTACACAAATCTAATAATATGGGTGAATCTAAAAAACAACCAAAATATGGGAAATTCCCATCGCATGATCTAGAAGAAGTAGAGTACTCTAAGAGTCATGGAGTTTTTAAAAAGGGTGATAAAAATATGGTTCACCCTAACACAGCGATATTATTAAGATATAAAGGCATCGCGGTTGACGTACCAAGGAAAGCTGCGCAAACAAAAAGCAAAAAACAAGAGTAATAATGTATTTAATAGACGAGTCTTATTTTGATTTAGATATGGTGATACCGAATACAGGTGGGAGCTTAGATGTTCCTGTATCTATGAAATCTATTGATAAATGGATTCGTTCACGGGCTCGTCTATGTTTACAAAATGCTTTTGGAAATGTGCTTTTTGAGGATTTGGAAAGCAATATTGAATTATCTGGTGGTAATCTAAAACAAACAGCACCACAAAAATGGAAAGACCTAGTGGATGGTAAATCATATAGTATCGGTTCAGATGCGTTTACTTGGAAAGGTCTTGTTTCTGGGGATTATCAACCTAAAGAATCTGTATTAGCTTATTTTGTTTATTCTCAATATGTAGAACACAATAGAACTAGGCTAACTGGTTTAGGCGAGGCAAAAGGGAAATCTATTAATTCTACTTCTATCTACAGTAGGAGAAAATGGGTTACATACCACAACAAATTCGTTGAATCATATTGTGGAGATACATGTGATGGATATGTAAGCTTACTTACATACATAGAACATCATGAATCTGACTTTCCAAATGCTAGTTTAAAAAAGTTTGAATTTCAAAATCAAATGGGGATATGATAATAGGGAGTGCATTAGGAAGATTGTTTAAAGGGTTTAATGTTTACGTAGACAATGAATGTGTAAATGTTCAGAATAACTACGGAAACCAGGACGCCTTAGATAAATTTATTGCTCTTTGCGATAAAGAATCAGTAAATAAATTCCCTTTGCTTTTTTATGTTACAAACCCAGTTAAAGATTTAGGGGGGTATAAATATTGCGACACAACCTTAATTATTATGACAAATACTAATCCTAATTGGCTTAGTAAAGACAGGACTTTTAATATATACGATAAAGTTATAGAGCCTATCTACAGAAAACTTGTTACGCTACTATCAACCTCACAATGGGTTTCAGATATGAGCATGAACAAAATAGATAGATTTAGTTATTTAGATGTTCCGAACTTTGGTTTATTAGAAAGTCAAGGCGTAAATGCTGCTAGAGAGCATAATAATGTTGGGAGAAAAAAATCACAAGCCAGCGTAATAACAGATTACGTTGATGCGAGAATAGTAAATTTAAAATTAAGAATAAAAACTAATTGTATAAAATAAAATAATTATGCCAATTATATTAAATGGACAAGGTAATTGCGATGATGGTTCTGTAAGAGGAACTGGAGTACCAACTTGCACAAAAGAATTTGGAGAACCAGTCGGGTTCGACTTAATCCCAAAAGGATGGAGATTAAACACCTCTACAGACAATTTACCAACTGAATCAGTTTACAAAGACTTAATTCAGTCTGGAACTTTTTACAACTTCAATAACTCTGATGATTTTGATGATTTAACACCAGAGAACGGGAAGCAAACATCTAACAGAGGTGTTAAGAAATCTAATTTAAAAGGTCTGCCTGAGTTATCTTTTGACTGGTGGCAAAACTATTGCTTTCATAAAAACCTATACGATAAAGGTGGGTTTAAAAGATTTGATGTAGTGTTAAAATACACTAAAGGGATTCAGTTTGCTACCGATATTTCGGGGTCAAATTTAAAAGGGTTTAATGGTGGAGATATTGACCCAGCGACTTATAAGAACCAAAAAGGATCTGATTCTTTTATCAGTAAGGTTATGATTCAGTTTTTAGATGCTGATGAATACAATTTAAGAGGATCTTTCTATACTTGGGAAGAGCTAGGATTTAATGCAAATGATGTGGCTGGAGTTTTAAACACTTCTTTATCTTATGATTCCGCTCCAGTAGCAGGAACAACTATAAGTGTAAAGGTTGTTCACGAATGTAACGGATCTGTGTTTGTTCAAGGTCTTACAGATCCTAACAACTGGAATTTAGGAGGGACACAAGCAACAGCTACGGCAATTGCAGCAGTTGTTTACAACGCAGCGACAAACGCCTATGAGTTTACCTTAGACAATGTGTTAGTAATAGGGGACACGGTTAGACCATCTCTTGCAGATGCTTCAAAAGGCTTCACCGCAGCTATCAATGCGTCTGGAGATTTCTTTACAGGAGTTGCTCCTTTGGCGACAATAGCTTAATAATTAATTAAAAGCCTAATTCATTTGGGTTAGGCTTTTTTACATTAACAATCATGGACACAATAACAATAGCAAGCGTAAAATGTAGAGTAGATAAGATGGCTAATCTCAACTATGAGCAATTAATGTCTATGGCATTGAAGTCTAAAGAGTTTAGAGGTAAGAAAAACGCCGAGTCATTAATCGATAAAGAATTAAGAGGCAATGGATTTAAACCAAGCATTACAAATTCAGTCGAGAATAAAGCAGATAACAGTATCAAAAATCCAGAGCCTTCTAAGAAAAGAAATACTCGCAAACCAAAAAGAGATAGTCGAGAAGGTTCGCGACAGGTGGAAAAAGGGGGTTAGACCCAATGGTGAAATTATAGGAACATATTCTTTGTTTTCTTATGAACAAGAAAAGAGATCTAGAAATCCATTAGCAGGGGGTAATGTTGATTTAATAGATCAGGGGGATTTAGAAAAAGGGTTGGTCGTAAATGCTTTAGGAGGGTCATTATTTACAATATTCAGTAAAGACGAAAAAGCACAGGCCATTTCACAAAAATACGGATTAGATGTTTTTGGACTGACAGAAGAAGAAAAGTTTCAAGTTTTAACCGAGGCAGGCGAAAGGGTTAATATAAAATTATTTGAATTTGTAGGAATATGAGCTGCATTCCATGCACAAAAGTTAGTACGACAGAAAAAGGTGTAATATCTTATTATAAAGATCTATACAAAACAAAAGGAATTGTTCATTATGTTTATAGATTGTCAAGAACTAGTGGTGTTAAATTTGTTGAAAAGAAGTATTTTAGCACCATATTTGAAAATCAAATAAAACCTAATTTTAGTATTGGCGCAGAGTATTTCCATATATCGGAGTTTAGTTGACATAACCGCAGAAAGGTTTCATGACGTTAAATTTACTGGAAACATTTATAAACTAGACAAAGACTGGAAAGAAGACAAAAAATACAGTTCGAAAGACACTATAGATTTAAATCAAGCGTGGTTAGAATTATATGATGAGTATTTCGAAAAAACTGATGATACCAGATTCACGAAGGACTTAAAAAACAAAGAAAAAAATATTACTCTTTTGTTGCAAATAAAGGTTATTGAAGAAATAATCGATGTTTTAAGGTTTATAGACAAAGACAAAGAGTTTATGCCGGCTGAAACATACTTAGAAACAGTTTCTTCAATAGGCAACAATCTAAAAAGAGTAAATAATAAAATCAAATTCGAGGTAACTAAGCCTATAAAAGATCAATTGCCACAATTTGAGGCGGTGTTAGGTGGTTTACAAACCAGATATGAGATATTATTTAAAGAAGATTTGTCTATAGAGCCAAAAGATTTGCAGTTATATTATGATATTATAACGGAAATAGAGCTAACTTTAGACAAAAACATGCCTCGATACATGAATATGCTACACTACATAGCTTATGAGAAGCAGTATAGAAAGAAAATAAGAATGCTTAATCTTAGAGCATCAAGAAATAAATAGTTTAGAATAATACTTCAGAGCGTCTAGAACACCAGAAAGTTGTAAATCTTATACAATGACTGGTAATAGTTTACAAGGCGAAAAACAGGTTAAAAAAATAAAATCAGCATGGGACGATTTAGCAGTTTCCATAACGACTACTGTTGACGTTTTAAAAGACTACCAAGCAACTACACTAAAGCTCCCTAGTGAATATATAAATAGCCTGAAAACTATTAGAGAATCACAGGAAAGTCTTAATAAAAACATAGCTCGTACAAAAAAAATACAAAGCGAAGCAACCGCACAACAAAAAGAGAGTGCAAGAGTAGCAAAGCTTTTAGCGTCTACAGAAGTAAAGCTAAAAAACGCTACAAGCGAACAATCTAGAGAGTTACAAAAAAAGCGTATTGAATTAGCCATAATAAATAAACAAGAAAAGGAAGCCGCACAATTATCCTCTAAACTGGTAGGAGAATATCAGAAACAAAGTATTGTACTATCTCAATTAAGAACTAAGTATAAAAACGTAGCTATTTCTCAAGGTGAAAGTTCAAAAGAAGCTCAAGGTCTTTTACTTAAAGTAACTGAATTAGACGCTAAATTAAAACGAGTAGACGCATCGGCGGGGCAATTTGGGCGAGTTGTTGGGGGTTATCCTAAACAATTGGGAAACGCAGCAAAAGCGTTAAGAAGTTTTGCTTCGGCGTTTGGTTTTACTAGTGCTGTTTTTATACTAGCTCAAACTGTTAGAAATGCGGTTGGAATATTTAAGCAGTTTGACCAAGCGCAAGCAGATTTAGCGGCGGTGTTAGGAAGAAGTAAAAACGAAATTACCGACTTAACCAATCAAGCTAAAGATTTAGGGGCAACAACAGCTTTTACTGCAACACAAGTAGCTGAATTACAATTGGAATTAGCGAAGCTAGGATTTAATGACAATCAGATATTAGACGCTACTCTAGGGATAGAAAATTTAGCTATAGCAACTGGAGTAGATGCCGCAAGAGCAGCTAAACTTGGAGGATCAGCTTTAAGAGGTTTTGCTTTAGACGCCTCAGAAGCAAACAAAGTAGCGGCCACATTAGCAGTTAGCACGACGAAATCAGCATCTACATTTGAAAGCCTGGAAACGGCTTTACCTAAAGTGTCGGCAATAGCGAAATCTTTTGGGTTTACTATTGAGGACACCACAGCTTTGTTAGGTGGTCTTTCAAATGCAGGGTTTGAAAGTTCAATAGCTGGAACATCTTTAAGACAAATATTCTTACAGTTAGCAGATAGCAATGGAAAGCTTGCTAAAAGATTGGGAGGTGGAGCAAAAAACTTTGATGAACTTATCGGGCAATTTAAAAAATTAGAAAAAGAAGGTGTTTCGCTAAGTGAAGCATTCAATTTAACCAATGCTCGTTCTGTAGCAGCTTTTAAAACATTTTTATCGGGAGCAGATAGTTTATTGGTTTTAAGGGATAGTATTACAGATGTCGAAACAGAATTAGATGTTTTAGCAGAACAAAAATTGGATTCTGTACAAGGAAAGGTGACTCTTTTAAATTCTGCCTGGGAGGGATGGGTTTTGAGTTTAGATAAATCTGGAGAAGCTTCAGAAACTATCAAGAACGCTTTAGAGTTTTTAACTAAAAACTTAGACAAAACATTAAATACCATTATTAAGCTAGGTAAAGCCTTTTTAATATATAAAGCTATTGTTATAGGGGGTTCATTTGTATTGAAATCTTACACCTCTGTTGTAACGCTTTTAAGATTAGCAAAAATTGCCCTAGCTGGAGGGATAGGTAAAGCAACAAAAGCAATGAGCCTATTTAATATAACAACAAAAGCTAATCCTATAGGTATATTATTAAGCGTTCTTTCAGGTGGTGTTGCTGTATGGCTTGCTTTTAGGGATGGTGTAAAAGAGACTTCTAAATCGTTTATCGAATTAAAGAAAAATGCAGATTTAGCAACGGAGGCGATTGTCAAAAATACTATTGCTAAAATTGAAGACAGATTGAATGCTATAGATCAAGAGATAGACAATGAGAAAAAAGCGAACGAAGCTAAAATAGATTTGCTTAATCAAAATATAAAAAAACAGGAAGAAGGAACCGCTAATCTTTACGATGATTTAGACAAAATAACAGAGGAAGGTAATGATAAAATAAATAAAACAACAAAACAAAAGCAAGAGGAAAACGCTAAAGCAATAGAGCAATACTATTCGGATTTAAAAAGGTTTTCACAAGGAGAAATATCAGAAGCCCCAGCCTTTCCAACTTTACAATCGTTTTCAGAAACAGAAGCAAAACAATTAGAGGAGCAGGCGAGTATAAGGACAGATTCAGAAAGGAAACTTATAGAAAAGCTTAAAGCGATGCGTTTAAAGCTTATAAAATCTTTAGACAAAATAACAAAGAAAGAAAACAAGAAAGCTTCAGAAGACCTAAATAAAGATATTTTTAATTTAGAAAAGGCTAGACTAAAACGACAAATAAAGATAGCAAAAGAAGGTGTAGATGATATAAATAACACCTTAGAAGAAAGGATTGTTTTTGAATCTAATTTCATAGAAAAAAGTTTAAAACTACTTCAGCTAGAAAGAGATGAGGCTATAAGACTTGCTAAAGGCAGAAAAAACAAAATCATCCAGATAAATGAAGAGTTTGAAAACCAAAAAATAGATTTACAGAAGAAAGGCGAAAAAGAATATCTAAAAATATTTAAGACCAATTTTGATAATGAAGTAAATAGCTTAGACAAACTAAAACAAGCTCAAAAATTAGCTTTTCAAGAAGAGTTAAATGACTTAAAAGAGAGCGAGTTAGCTAAAGGCGAAGCAATAGAAGATGTAAACAAGAAGGTTGTTGACTTAAAAAAGAAACAATTAAGACAAGAGTTAAGCGCAGAAATAGATTACGTAAAAGCTCAATTAAGATTACATGCTTTTTCAGCCGAGCAAAGATTTGAAGTAGAAAAAAGGCTAGCTGAGCTAAAAGGGCAATTACTTGACTTGCAAATTAGCGAAGACGAGGAAGCTTTTCAGGAAGAACTTGATAGGTTAGCAAAAAGGGAAGAGGCAATAAGAAACGCATTTCAAAGTATCGGTGATATTTTAGGTGTGTCTGGAGATAATTTAGCGACAATTTTTGATGGTATAGAAAACGGGTTCGAAGATGCGGGAGAAGCAGCAAGAGCTTTTGGTCAATTAACAACTGAAATTATAAACGGGATAGCTAGTGCAGAAAATCAAAAGCTAGAAAACAAATTAACAAATTTAGATAAGGAAAAAGAGATTGAACTTGCTTTTGCGGGCGAAAGTGCTGCGGCAAAAGGAGAGATAGAAAGACAGTACGCAGAGAGAAGAGCCGCTATTCAAGAAAAAATAGCTAAGAACGAAAAGAAAGCAGCAATAGCATCTTCTATAATAGGAACGTCAACAGCAGTAGTTTCTGCTTTAGGCGCCCAGCCTTTTACATTAGCAAATATAGCTTTAGCATCTACAGTAGGGGTTTTGGGGGCAGCGCAAACAGCGATAATAGCCGCACAAGAAATACCCCAATTCAAAGATGGTGTCAGAGGTTTCGAAGGCGGTTTAGCTATATTAGGAGATGGTGGAGTTAGTGAATACGCAAGAACACCAGACGGTGATGTTTTTAAAACCCCTGCGAAAGACACACTCTACAACTTACCAAAAGGAACAGATGTTTTTAAGAATAAAACAGACTTTGATAAGGAGTTAAGCCTTATGCTTAATGATAATAACATTCTAAAAAGCAGCATAATACCTACCAACTTCAAAATAGAATCAGGGTTATCCAAATCAGATTTTGACAAAGGCATCAATAGCCTAGAAAAAACCATAAGCAATAGTAAAGGAGGACAAATCATATTTGATGAAAAAGGGTATAGGAAATACCAAACACAAAACAACAGCCGAACTCAGATGCTTAACAACCGATTTGAATTTAAAGGGAAAAATGTTTAATGAATAACGAGCCATTAAATACTGGAACACTAGAACACTATCTTGTTTTTAAAAATGATGAAACAGGAGAGGTGCGCATAGATGAGCCTATAGGTTTTGATAGCTCAAATTTTGTGATAAAACAAAGAAATGATGGATATGGTAGGGATATAAGCTTTGCTGGCGAACAATCTGATTTCGTTTTCCCTAATACTTGTCATGTTTATGGTTTTGCTTTCGAAAAACTAATAGAATATGATAAAAGATATGGTTCGGAATCAGAAGTAGATTACATATTAAGAGAGGGATCGGAAGATTATGTTGTAGGAGAAGTTGATTTTTTTACTGGGAAAAACGATCAAATATTAGAGTTTTCGTGTAAAGTGATTCAAGAAACAGACTCGGCGTTCATAAAAAGAAGAAAAGATGCAAATGTAAATCTATTTGATGATGAGGATTTAGACGGAAATCCAATAACACCTGTAGAAACTCAAAGAATTCTTTTAAAAGCAAAACCGATAACCCAAATAAGCAAATGGACTCTAGGAACGATTTATTGGGCTTTCACAAACTATGCAAATGGAAATACTGACAATAGAACAACATTACAAAATCCAATAAACAATATAATTAATCAGAACATACAAAACACTCTATCATTGGGTTTTGATAATACGCTAATCACATTCCCATCCGATACAGATTTTTACAACAAATTTTACAATTTTGGATATGTCGATGCAATAAACGACATGAAGAACATAACTATTGATCTTACTGGATTAAAGTTGAGTTACTTCATAGAAACAGGGAGTGATTTCTTTGGAAACTTTAGACCAGCGCCGACTGATAATATAAATATTAAGATTGTAGCATTACCAATAGGTAAAGATAATTACACTCAAGCAGATGTTTATCCTAACCCCATAACAGGATTCAACATAGCATACACGCATGAGCACCTAATAGACTATACCGCAACATTTGTTGGGAGTGAGAATGTTGACAGATTTGATCCTTTTACAGGGAATAGGGATAAATATGAAGTTGTCTTTTTAGATCAACAATTTGACATACAAGATATACCAAGAGGGTACAGAATTTGTGTTTTAATAGACACAGCAAGAGGGCAGACGATAGTGGAGTGGTTAGAAGGAGAGATAAGCATGAAGTCAACTAATGTGGCGATAGATAGTGTTGTTGAAGGAGTAAGGCTTATAGATGCAATGAAGCAAGTTTCTAAAAGCATAAACCCAAAATTCAATTTATCTGCACCAAGATTTGATATTGAGGGAGAATGGTATGACAACTTTGTTTTTAGTGGCAATATGATTAGAGGGCGGAATGTATTAGATGATAGCGGTGAAATAATACCGTTTAGATACAGAATGTCTTGGAAAGATATTATTGACGGATTAAAAGAATTTCATTCAGATTACGAGGTCGATGGAACAAAATTATTTGTTGGCAAATACGATGATTTTTACACAAATACCGAAATAGACAGCTTTACTATTGCCCCTAATAATGAGTTCAATATAACGTATAACGAAAGATATGGAATAAATCAATTGGATTTTAAGTACAAAAAATTCAATCAGGATAAAGATGATAGTAACACTATTGATAGTGTTCACACATCAACACAGTGGTTAAACAAAAACAAAAGAGTAGAAAACACAAAAGTTGTAGAGTGTGGTTTTATAAGAGATCCACTATTAATGGAGACTACGCGATTAAAATCAGTAAGAGAGACATCAACTTCTTTAACTGAGGACGACGAAACCTTTATAAATGATGTTGTACCACTATTACCAAACACAAAAGGAGGATTCACTTCTTCATTAAATCATTTTATAAATAACGATGGTAGGTTGCAGTTACTTAATGACAGTTCGTTTAACTGGACTTTGCTAGGATTTAATTTAGGAGATACGATAACCATTGACACCAATGTAAACACAGGGACTTATGAGGTGTTTGAGTACTCTCAAAACATAATTACTTTAACACCTATTTCTGCATCTCCTACCGCAACAGGAGATATTTTAACTAGAATATCTTTCTTTTTCTCAAATGTTTCTCTAACCATTAGAACAGATGAAGGGTTTGATTCAATAGAAAACATAGATGCTCCAGAAGATTTTGCAAATTTAAGATACACACCTAAAAGGAACATTTTAAATAATTACGGATCTTATTTAAAAACGGCAACAAGGTACAGACCAGAGGTAATTAAAAACACATACTACAAAAACGGTGGTAGATTAAGAACACAATTTAATGGCGAAGCAGTAATAAGCGAGAGAAAAAATATTGAGCAATCTGAACTAAAAGACGCTATTCTGACGCCTAAAATAATTACTACAAAAGTAATGTGCGATTTTGCTCAATACAGGAATTTAAGCAGTAAAATAAAATCTAAAAGAGGATTTATTAGAATTTCTGACAATGAATTTAGGATGGTAAAGGTATTCCCTCAAAAGATAGATTTCTCTTGGGCTGATAACTTAATGGAGGTTATAGGAGAAGAAAAGCACGAAAGAGATTTTGTTTCAATATCTAAAGAAGGTGGTATAATTAAAATAAACGAAACGGGCTACGACCAGGATTTGATTGCAGAAATAGAATATAAAGCAGAGGGAGAATATGTTCAAATATTTGATAAATCAACTAGGCCGTTAATAAACTTAACTAGATATGATTTAATAGAAGTTAATGGAGTTTTGTTTAGCACAATGTTAGAATTAATAACAGCATTAGAAAATTTATAATGGACAATAGTTTTTTAAGATTAGAAAAAGATTTTGAGTCGGCAAAAAAAAAGAGCCGTAGCCCTGCTGTAAACATATTTCATACAGCAGCGATACAGTTATTGCCAGGAGAAACTTATTTGCAGATAAGCAACAGTAAGAGTGATATTATATTCAACGGGAATTATGAGGTGTTTTTTGTGAATGAATGTGGTGTTAAAATTCAGGATGTAACAGGAAGCGTGTTTATTAAGGAATTTATTGATACTAATGGAATAAAGCAAGTGGCTTGGGAGTTTGTAAATATTTATGAATATTACACAACGCCAATTTGCTTAATGTTCAGGAACACGACTAATAATGATACTTGGTGGACGAACCTGTTTTTAAGCACATCTTACGAAAAAGAGTTTACAACCAGGCTAGATTACAAGAGCAAGGGGTTTCATTATGGCACTCAATACAATATTGCCGATTATTACCAATCTATAAGGCTAAGGGTTTTTTTTGACAATATTATTAATGAAAGTGAAAGGTCTGAATATCATCAAATAAGTACAGGAGATACCGTTTCAGCTAGAAACATAAAAAAAAGAAAAGAAAGGTATTTACTAGAATACTTTGACGAATTCACCATAGACAGGCTAGAAGACATTATAACTAGCGACGAGTTATACTTGGACTTTAGAAGGTTTTCAAGCTCAACACCAATAGAGTTCCCAGATCGAGAAGGAAATAGTAATTCAATGGAGGGTGAGATGATATTGAATCCCATAAATACAAATGATTTAGTCTTTAATTTTCAAATATATGAGACAATTAGAGCTGTATCATTTACTCCATCAGGTATTGTTTCTACAAATGATAATTTACAAACTTTCGAGGTGCTATTCAATCAAAACATACAATTAAATACAGGAGAAATTAGACTGTATGGAATGAATGGCGACTTGATAAGCATATTTGATAGTACAGAATTATCCGTGACCGATAATAGATTATTTCCCACAAACCCTATCTCCCTTCCTTCAGGATCTGAGGGCATATATTACTTTAATATAGATGAGGGATTAATATCTGGGGGCGACGTATTCAAAGGAATTGTTAACGATTCAACTTGGAGATATGAATTAAAAAATCCTGAATATGATGATTCAGAATATAATAGCGAATACTTAATTTAAAAATTATGGCAACAAAATCAGAAATAAAAGCAAAAATTGAAAGCTCATTATCTGCGAATCCTTCAAAAACAACCAGATTAGATCACGAGAGTTTTTTACACACGAATGCGAATAGTTTATTAGAGGCTATATACCCAGAAGATGTATTTGATACAGAAGCTACAAACAATGTTGTGACTAAACAAACTACGGATTCCGACTATGACTATAGTTTATCTATAGTCAAAACAGGAAGAAAGGTTACAATATCTGGTGTAGTACGAAAAAACACCGCATCATCCACGAACGATGTTTTTGCTAACATAACTAACCCTGAGTATCACCCCTCAGAAGCAGTTGAATTTGTGTCTATAGGTGAGGCAACAAGCGTTTTTAATTCTAGCAACAGAATGAATAGGAGTGTTACAGTAAGTTTTGCTTTCGGTGAAAATACTATATCTGTAAATGACTTACCTCTAGACTACAGGTTTAGATTCATTATAACGTATAATGCTAAGAACTAAAAAACTAAATCAAATAAACTATTTAGAATTAGTCTAAATAAAATATTTTTCGTAATTTTACTTAATTAGAATACTTCAGAGCACCTAGAGCGCCATTCTTATAAACTTCGAGATGGCGTTATTAGAAATTAGAAAAAAAAACACTGACAACATTTGGACTCATAGCCTCAATAACGGCGAGACTATTTTTTTGTCAAAAGGACATTTTCGATTTGTTGGTAATAATTTTGAGCTGACCGAGCCTTCTGGAAGCGACAACATTAGAGAGGTTTCAGTTTCAGATATAAAACTATACGATGAAACAGGATCGGGATCAGAAGAGATTTTCAACACACCTATATCTTGTTTAACAAGACTAAGACAGCTAGACTATCCTTATTTTCCCATAAAAGCGTCAGTCAATGACGCACCACCTTCTGGTTTTAATAGTATAATCATTGAAGGGGAGACTTTTTTATGGCACAAAAGAACTGCAAATTCTTTAAATATACCGCAATCAAATGAAGTTGTCTCTGGATATCATCAAAATTACTTTTATCCCGCTTTGATTTATGTCTCAGGAGACCCAACACTTTTTTCAAGCTACAGATATAACCAAAGACAAAGACTATACTAATATGAAAAAAATAATATTCATACTTATAATAATATCAGGTCTTTTTGTTGAGGCTCAGGACTATCCTTTAGAGGTAGAGAACGGAATACAATTAAACAACACTACAGAAAACACTTCTCCCACAAGACTACCTGTAATGGATAATTCAGGTGTTATAAAAGAGTATATAACGATCCCTTCATTACAAACTCTAATAGGTGGTTCAGGAGAAACCAATACCGCTAGCAACCTAGGAACAGGAGAGGGGTTATTTACTACTAAAAATGGATTAGACTTACCTTTTAAATCCTTAGTAGCTGGTAATAATATTTCTTTGAGTAGTGATACTAATGAGATAACAATAACAGGTACAGATCATTTCACTCCTAACACTTTAGCTATAGATTATGGGTTTACAGACAATTCTGCAAACTGGGATTTGGCTTTTTCATGGGGCGATCATTCTACACAAGGATATATAACATCAGAAATAAATGATCTAACATCAAATGTGACTTGGGCAAATGTTCCAGATGCAAATATAACTCAAAGCAGCGTAACTCAGCATCAAGGCGCATTACAAATTACAGAATCTCAAATCACAGATTTAAACCACACTATAAACACCGATACACAATTAACAGAGGAACAAGTGCAAGATATTGTGGGAGGAATGTTTACGGGAAATACGGAAAATAATATTTCATCTACATATAGTGATGGATCTGGAAAAATAGATTTAGATATAGATAATATAATTAGGGGCGATTTACAATTTATAGCGGATTATGACAATATTCCTGATGAGCCAGGATATTATGTTATAGATTCTAACATGCCATCTTTTCAAAACAAACAAACAAGTTTTAAGAGATTAGAAGATAATACAAGGTTAACTATATCTGAGTCAAATATTAATGTGGGAAATATGATCGTTGTTAGGAGCAAAACAGCAACCAGTAATTCTGGAGGCATTTCTTCTGAGTTCTTTTTCGATGAATTGTTTTCTTTTAAAGGGCAGAGAATAGGGGCTATAAACACTTCGCCTGTTGGAAACATACTACAAATAGATATAGAGCATGGTCAAAATATATTGCCCAAAAACTGTATAACAGACTCTAACGAAAATTCAAACCAACATCAATATGCTTATATAGAATTTGATGTTGATGAAAGTTTGGTTATTAACGATATTATTAAAACACCATTTAAGCTTTCTGTCCAGTTAAGTAAATCTATTAAGATCATCGAATCTAGTGTTATTCTTAATGGAAAAAAAATAAGTGATTATAATATAGGTGTTATATCTCATCCTTTTACAGAAACAGGAGAGATAGCAATACAGGACTTAGACTGCTCTTTTTGTGTTTTAAAAAATATAAATCATGTAGAAATTAGAATGAAGGTCTTGGGGGCGTCTGAAGGTGGATATTTTATACCATCACTATCTAGGGTTAATTACACGGGAGAAAATGTTTTTAACATGGACTCTAACCCAAGTCATGCGCCAGCAATGGAGCTAACTTTTGATGAAGTTTACGGGGGTTTCCCTAACACTATAATAAATTATGTAGGAGATACAGACTTAGAGCAAAGTATAAATAATGAATCGAGCAGTGCTAATGAAGTAATTAGCTCTAATGTAGATTTACTCTTTTCGGCACAATCTGGTCAAAGCTCATTAAGAGGTAATGTTTATCCAGAACAAATTTTTAAAGTTTCTTCTCACTTTGATAATGTTGTAGTGAGAAGAGATCAAACATCAGCAATAGACGAGTTCTTAGATAATGGTGTTATGGTTTCTTCAAGATCCTTAACCGACAACGATGGATCAGATCCATTAGGTACATCTTACGGTTTTGGCGTGGAATTTTCAGAACCAACATTAACAGCAGATTTTACCGCACAAGGATGGACACCGTGGGGTGGTGGTGCAGAACATCAACAATCTCCAGCAACAGCGGTAGTTGCTGCAAAATTTAAATGGATTAAAGATCAAACTGGCGCGCCTTGGCATATAATAAGAAAAGCATGTAGATTAACAGCAGATAACGCCAATAATTATAACATATACAGAGGCTTTGGTCAGATAAACCGCAACGCAGCTAAAACGTGGGTAGATAATAATTATAGCAATACTGTAAGTCAAAACTTAGCAAACTATTACAAAACCATAACGCCTTTTGATGGCTCAATAAATTTTGCAGATAAAAGCGACCACACAGCAGCTACTAAAAAAGATTTGATTGATTATGTGGGAGAAAATGCTGTATTAGAAAATTATTCAGAAAACGGCAATACATCTAATTTAGATGTTAATACTTTTTTACTAAAAGCGAATAACGATCCATCCTCATTATCTATAGCTATAAAAACAGAAAGTGT
>CALDCO010000040.1 GCA_937937185.1 uncultured Flavobacteriaceae bacterium | reverse complement strand
GCATCTGGAGCTGTTCCTACAAATCTATCTTGTTTAAACCCAGCCATACAGCTTAGTACTTGTGTGCCATGAGAATTCCCTGTGTATTCAAAAACATCATCATTTCTATCCACAAAATCATAGCCACCCATAAGTTTTCCGTTGTCTCTTAATCTGGAGAAACCGTCCATTGTATTTACATTTGCAAAACCACCATCCATAACAGCGATAGTCATTCCTTCTCCTGTAAAGTCTTCTAAATGCAGATAATCACCCTTTATCATTTCTATTTGAGTAGCAGAGTCTCCATATTCAAATTCAGTCAACCTATTTACTGTTACCAATTTATTAACAACATTAGAAGGTTGCTCAGACTTAACACTTCCAGTTCTAAAATTCAAACTTCTGTCTGCAAAAATAACTTCACGAACTGTAGACAAGTTTTCTAGGTTTTTAATCCCTTCTAAGGTTCCTCTAACATGAACCGAATTAAACCATTTAGATTTTGCCAAAACTGTAACTTCGGCTTGTGCTTTCACTTCACTAATATAATTTTCATCAACTGGTACATCTCTAAAATCTATTGGCACATTACGCGCTTGCTTTCTGGCAATTGCTTTTTGAGTTAAAATAGAGATAGGATTGTTAATCCCTGCATCACTATTAGGTTTATCATTAAAATAAACCCATGCATCCTGTTGCTGAGAAAAAACACTAAAACTAAAACCAATTATGAAAAAAAATAGGATTTTAAAAGATTGAGGAGGGGATATTAACTTAAATTTCATCTGAATTAATTTTTTAATAATACTAAATATACTGCAAAAATACGATTAATTAATGACTCCAGACCCTATTAACTCATTTTTTAGGTACCAGGCGACGAATTGACCTTCAGTTATAGCAGATTGAGGTTCTTCGAATTCAACATATACTCCATCACCTACTTTATATAATATTGCTTTTTGAAGTGATTGCCTGTAACGAATACGAGCCAACACGCTCATGGTTTCACCTGTGTTTAGTTTTAAATCCTCACGAATCCAATGCAATTCAGAATTAGAGACGAATAGTACATTTTTATACAATCCTGGATGACTTTTACCTTGTCCTGCATAAATTATATTCTCGTTTACATCGGTATCAATAACAAACAATGGTTCTTTCATGCCTCCAACGGCTAGCCCTTTGCGTTGGCCTTTTGTAAAATAATGAGCACCTTGATGTTTACCAACCACTTTACCATTATTTATGGTATAGGGCAATTTCCGTGATTTGTAACGTAATTCGTCTAACTTAGTATCAAATTCAAGGAACACAGTCTCATATATGGCATGATCCTCAAGAACTTCGACGATTACTCCCTCTTTGGGTTTCAATTTTTGCTGAAGAAATTCTGGTAGTCTCACTTTTCCTATGAAACAAAGTCCTTGAGAATCTTTCTTATTTGCGGTAATTAAATTGGTTTTAGCAGCTATTTCACGCACTTCGTGTTTTTGCAATTCTCCTATGGGAAATATGGCTTTTCCTAATTGTTTTTGTGATAATTGGCATAGGAAGTAAGACTGGTCTTTGTTAGTATCTGCGCCAGCTAATAATTGAAAGACTTCTTTTCCATTATCAATAAAGGTTCTTTTCCTGCAATAATGTCCAGTTGCTACATAATCTGCTCCTAAACTTAAAGCAATAGTCATAAAAACATCAAATTTTATCTCCCGATTACACAATACATCTGGATTTGGTGTTCTTCCTTTTTTATATTCATTAAACATATAATCGACTATACGTTCTTTGTATTGCTCACTTAAATCTACAGTTTGAAAAGGAATCCCCAATTTTTCTGCAACAAGCATGGCATCATTACTATCATCTAACCAAGGGCATTCATCAGAAATGGTTACAGAATCATCATGCCAGTTTTTCATAAACAAGCCAATGACCTCATAACCTTGTTCTTTTAAAAGATAGGCTGCAACACTGGAATCTACTCCTCCAGACAGCCCTACTACGACTATTTTCTTCATGATAAATTATATTGCCCTCCCTTGCCAAACTAAGGCTTTTACACTCTTTAACAAATCTAAGACTTAAAATTCTTCAGTTTTGTCTAACAGACCGCAAAGATAGTATTTTTTATAATTTTTAGTTAAAATGTAATCTACACCTAACTTTAGCTCGTAAATACTATTGAAAAAACTTTTATAAAAAATTTAACAAAACTTAAACATAATTCTGTTTAACCTTTTGCTAATTTTGGTGAACAAACATGTAAAAACGCACAAAGATTATGAAAACAATTAAAAGACTATCGACACTATTTTTAGCAACATTTGTACTCGCTTCATGTAGTCTTGATGATGATACCGCTCCAACTAACCCTCCGGTTGACCCACCCACTCTTAACATCGTTGAAACAGCTCAAGGTGCTGCTGATTTAAGTGTTCTTGTAGAAGCGGTAATCAAAGCCGACCTAGTGGATACTTTAAGCGGTGCAGGGCCTTTCACAGTACTAGCACCAACAAATGCCGCTTTTGGTCAGTTTTTAATGGATAATGGCTTTGCTAGTTTAGATGAAGTTCCCGATGAGGTTTTAAGACAAATATTATTAAACCACGTTATTAGTGGAGAAGTACCGTCTTCTGCTTTAATAGGCAGCGCAGGATATGCCTCAACCAATGCAGACGGTCCAGAAAACACAAAACTAAGCTTGTACTTTGATGGTACGGCTAACAATGTGGTTTTTAATGGCGGATCTAATGTTACCATTGTAGATATAGGAGCTACTAATGGGATCGTTCATATAGTAAATGCCGTAATAGGTTTACCTACGCTAGCAACATTTGCAACAACAAATCCAGCTTTAACAAGCTTAGTTGCTGCTTTAGGATCTGCCGATTCTCAAATGCCGTCGCCTATGTTAACTGCTACTTTGGCTAACCCAACTGCTGGCCCGTTAACTGTTTTTACGCCAACAAATGATGCTTTTACTAGTCTTCTGATGGAATTAGGTGTTGCTGATTTATCTGAAATTGATCCAGCAACGGTTGAAGCAGTACTTGGGATACATATTATTGCAGGTGCCAATGTCACTTCTGATGAATTAATGACTGGCTCTGTTACTACACTTGGAGGCAGTGACATTACCATTGAAATTGATTCTGGTTCACCTACTATTACTGATCCTAATAACAGAGTCACCAACATCGTTACTGAACTTACAAATATTCAAGCTATTAATGGCGTTGCCCATGTCGTTGATCAAGTTATTAGACCGTAATCTCTCAAACTAATATAAATTAAAAAACTCCTTAAGAAATTAAGGAGTTTTTTTTATATCATAGTTTGGTTTGAAGTCTCTAATTGACGTAAATTTTATTAAAAAAATAATGCTCGTAGAAAGACAGACCAAAAAGGTATTCTTCCAGATATTTTAAGCCTGAGTTCGATCTAAGAATTTAGTCTAAAAATGCCGTCAAATTTAGGCTTCTAATAAAATTTTATCTAACTCAAATTAGACGTGAAATAGTAGTAGCTTTTCAACTATAACCCTTTTAAAGAATAGTTGCATTTCTTTTTTTATTGAAGTGGTTTACACTTTTTTTAATTTGCCAAAAAAATGCTGGGCTTACGAAACTTTAACTATTTTTTCGTTCGATACCTAGATTTCTGAAACTCGCTGTGCTCAAACAATCTGAAATTCTGCAGCAGCTTCACTTCAAATTTTACTTCAAACTTTCCGTAGCCATTAAAAAATCATGTTCGCTAAATAAAAGAGCGCTTTAAAGCAATTCTGCTAACTGTTCGATAAAGTGATAAATTGAAGGCATCTTATTTAAATTAATTGCTTAAAAACAACGAATTATAAAACACGTCAATGGGAGTGATTTTTCAAAGCGAAACGAAGACAATGCTATCGAAATTAATGTGAGTTCGACCTAAGGATTTAGAATGAAAAAGCCGTCAAATTGAGTGATTTTTCAAAGTGAAACGAAGAAAAATTGTATCGAAATTAGGCTTTTGATTGAAAATTTCCTTGGCTTCGATACAATTTTCTATCTAAAATCACTCTGACTGACGTAAATTTTCTTGCGTCGAACTCACGTTATTTAAGTTTTATCTCTAATCACTAATAAATACTATGCTTTTTCAATTTCAAATTCAAATTAAACTTCGAATTCAAATTCTATTTCAGTTTCAAATTCAAAAAAAATAAAACTTCAGCTTCGTACTTCTAACTTTCTTATAACTTTGCAAACATGAAAATTTATACAAAAACAGGAGATAAAGGAACCACGGCGTTGTTTGGAGGCACCCGTGTTCCAAAGCATCATATTAGAATTGACAGTTATGGTACGGTTGATGAGCTTAACTCA
>CALDCO010000039.1 GCA_937937185.1 uncultured Flavobacteriaceae bacterium | reverse complement strand
TATTATTATGAAAGACAATTATATTATTCATGCTCACGGAAAAGTAAGAATAGACCGTTTAGATCATTCGGGCATATACAATGCCGAAAAACGAATCCATACCCATAAACTTAGGGTTATTAAAAAAGTTATTTAATAGCGCTAATAAAAATTACTGTTCTAGTTTACATGCACTAGTAGGTTTGTCTAGATATGCGATTCAAAAATATGGGAGCGGTAAAAATGCCAATCTAGACACGGTCTTAAAAATTGCAAATTATTTTGGTTTGCTACAATCTATTTTTAAAAGTGTTCATCAACTCATTAATGAACAAAACGACATTTCAATGTATTAGTACATACACGTCTTAGATAAAGCCTATAAAAAAGGGTTTATTGAATAATAGACCATGTCTGAAAGAAAAAAAGAGATGAATGACTTGATTCTTAAAATTAACTCAGCTTGTTTTAAAGAAGAATTCAAGCAAAGCATAGGTAGAAGAAAGAAAATTAATATGTTATTTTAAAAATGTTTTTCTAAGGCTTTTAATTCAATACCAAGGTTGTTAAACAGACTTATAATACTACTTATTTTAAGCTCTTCTTCACTGTATTCTTGAGTATTAATACTACAGGTGAATTCCCATAATTCCATAACCTCATTGATAGGAATTTCATAAGCTTGGTACGCTTTATTATCAGATATAAGTTTTAACGTTCCCTTTTTTTCAATATGGTTTTCTACTCTTTTATAAACCATACCTTCATTTAGAGTAATGAGTACATAGGTTTTACCAGAAACAATTTCATTTCTACCTTCAATAAAACGACCTATTACAAAAGCGCCATCTTTCATAGGGAGCATAGAATCCCCTTTTATAGGAAAGGCTCTATGCTTTCCCGTAGGTAAGAAAGGAAGTTTAATTTTTTGCAGTTGTTCAATATATTCTGGATCATCGTAACCTGCCAAATAGCCAGCAGAAGTTTTAATAGGCACAACTTCTATTAAGTTCTCATTTTCAGAATCAACTACAATTGGGAATAATACTCTTTGGTTACCAATTTCTATAAAGGACGATTCTTTAGATTTCGTTAAATCATTCCTTAAAAGAATATCAATAGGAATCTTAAAGTAGTCTGAGAATTTAATTAATATTTCTATGGTAGGCGCAGAACGATTCTCTTCATAAGATCCAATTCTTGAGCGCGTTATGTTTAATTCTTCAGCAAGAGCTTCTTGCGATAGTTTTTTAAGAGCTCTTAAATGTTTAATGTTTTTTGCTATAATTTTCATAATACTACAAATATAAGCAATAATTACTTGTATATGTAGCTAATTTTGTAGTGTGGAGAAAAACATATTACATCTTGATTTAGATACCTTTTTTGTATCCTGCGAAAGATTAATAGATAGTCGCTTAAAAAACAGACCCCTATTGGTTGGAGGAACAGGAGATAGAGGCGTGGTTGCTGCCTGTAGCTATGAAACCAGAGTTTTTGGTATTCACTCTGGGATGTCTATGAAAGTGGCCAGGCGATTATGTCCTGAAGCTGTTGTTATAAAAGGGAATTCAGGCATCTATTCAAAATATTCTCATTTAGTTACAGATATTATTAGAGACAAAGTGCCTCTTTTTGAAAAAGCGAGTGTAGATGAGTTTTATGCAGATTTAACAGGTATGGATACTTTTTATGGGAGTTATAAATATGCTTCTGAAATAAGACAGAAAATTATTAAAGAATGTGGTTTGCCAATATCCTTTGGTATGTCTGTAAATAAAATCGTTTCTAAAGTTGCTACTGGTGAAGCAAAACCGAATAACCAATTAAAAATCGATAAAGGTTTTGAGAAGGCTTTTTTAGCACCATTGTCTATTCGTAAAATACCATCGGTAGGCGTTAAAACATATCAAATTCTTCGAAATTTAGGAGTAGATAAAGTGGGTGTTATACAGCAAATGCCCTTAGAAATGTTAGTGAGCGCATTAGGTGTTAATGGCAGAACCATTTGGAAACGCGCCCAAGGTATAGATAATCCACCTTTAATCCCCTTTTACGAAAGAAAATCGTTATCTACAGAACGTACGTTTTCAAAGGATACTATTGATATTAAAAAGTTGCGCACTACTATTTTTGCAATGGCTGAAAATTTAGCGTTTCAATTAAGGCGAGGCGACAAGTTAGCTAGTACTATAAGTGTTAAAATAAGATATTCAGATTTTAACACCTATAGCAAACAAATGAAAATTCCATATTCTAGTGCAGATCATGTCATTATTCCTAAAGTTTTGGAGTTATTTGAACGGCTTTATAACAGGCGGTTATTAATTCGTTTAGTGGGAGTTAAGGTAAATGGCTTGGTTTCAGGAAATTATCAAATTAACCTTTTTGATGATACCGAAGAAATGCTAAGTCTTTATAATGCCATGGATCGTATACGTGGGCGTTATGGCGAACTTAGTATTATGCGTGCAGCATCTATGGGTGCAAAAACGATAGGTAGATTTCAAAACCCTTTTAATGGTGAGCCACCAGTTTTATTAGCACATCGCAAACAGTAATGTATCTTAATTGTCATACCTATTATTCCCTTAGATATGGTACTTTTTCCGAAATTGAACTTTTGGAATTGGCCAAAAAAAATAATGTCACAACATTAGCATTAACAGACATTAATAACACCTCTGCGTGTTTAAATTTTATTCGTAAAGCCAAAGACTATAATATTAAACCTGTTATTGGAATTGATTTTAGAAATGGTGCAAAACAATGTTACGTAGCTATCGCTAAGAATAATAAGGGTTTTGAATCGCTAAACAACTTTTTATCTTATTATTTAGAACATAAATTAGAGTTGCCAGAGATAGCACCAAAATTAAAAAGCAGTTATTTTATTTATCCCCTTGAAAACGTACTACAAAATGAAATAAAAAACTTTGCAAATAATGAATTTATAGGAGTATCAGTTGAAGAATTATCAAAGTTGCGATTTTCAAATGTGAATCGGTTTAAAGAGAAACTAGTCGTATTACAAACGGTTACTATAAGATCAAAAAAAGATTTTAATGCCCATCGATTACTTAGAGCGATAGATAATAATACTTTATTAAGCAAACTTGCAACTACTGAAGAGTGTAAACCTACAGATAAGATGTTTTCTATTGAATATTTAAAAGAAGCCTTTGCAGCATTTCCTCATATTTTAGAAAACACAGCTCAATTATTATCGCACTGTAATATTGAATTTAAGTTTGGTAGCGAACGTCAATCTCAAAATTTAAAATTTTATACCCATTCGTTTAAAGCCGATTGCGAGTTACTTGATAAATTGTGTAAGGAGGGTTTAACTAAACGTTATAAAAAGCCGTCCCCAAAAGTAATAGACCGATTAAAGACAGAAATGGAAATTATAAAATCATTAGATTTTGTATCCTTTTTTTTAATTAATCACGACATTGTTTCTTATGCAAAAAGCAAAGGGTATTTTCATGTAGGTAGGGGAAGTGGCGCAAATAGTATTGTGGCTTATATTATAGGTATAACAGATGTAGACCCTATAGAGCTAGACTTGTATTTTGAGCGTTTTATTAATCCTTTTAGAGCTTCTCCGCCAGATTTTGATATTGATTTTTCATGGAAAGATAGAGATGAGGTGACCAATTATATTTTTAGGCGTTTTAAAAACACCGCTTTACTGGCTACTTACAACACGTTTAAGTATAAAGCTACGGTAAGAGAATTAGGTAAAGTTTTTGGTTTGCCTAAAGAAGAAATAGATAAACTAAGCAAAGGCCATTACAATCCTGCTCATTTAGACAACATTTCTAAACTGGTGTTGCAATATGGGCGATTAATTGAAGGTTTTCCAAATCATTTAAGTGTTCATTCCTGTGGGGTATTAATACTAGATAAATCGGTACATTATTACTCGGCAACTCATATACCACCTAAAGGATTTTCAACCGTTCAGTTTGATATGATAATTGCTGAAGATGTAGGTGTTTATAAATTTGATATACTTGGTCAACGAGGTTTGGCAAAAATTAAAGACACTTTAGATATTATTGCAGAAAACAGTCCAGAATTACCGCCCATAGATATTACAAATGTTGAAGCCTTTAAAACCGACCAAAACATAAATAATTTACTAAAAACAGGTGGTGCAATTGGTGCTTATTATGTAGAGTCTCCCGCTATGCGCGGTCTTATGCAAAAACTGCAAACACAAGATTATTTGGGTTTAGTCGCAGCAAGTTCAATTATTAGACCAGGCGTTTCGGGATCTGGGATGAAAGATGAATATATTAAAAGACACCGAAACCCTGAAAAACGCAAAGACGCACATCCTATTTTAATGAAAATTATGCCCGATACCTATGGCGTTATGGTGTACCAAGAAGATGTGATGAAAGTAGCGAGCCAGTTTGCAGATTTAACGCTTACTGAAGCCGATGTGTTAAGACGTGGGATGAGCGGGAAATTTAGATCGAGAACAGAGTTTCAAGCCGTGGAAGAAAAATTTATAAGCAATTGTAAGAAAAAAGGGTTTAAAGACGATTTGATTTTTGAAGTTTGGAATCAAATTAAAAGTTTTGCAGGTTATGCTTTTGCTAAAGGGCATTCGGCATCCTATGCGGTAGAAAGCTATCAAAGTTTGTATTTAAAGTGCTATTTCCCCATAGAATTTATGACCGCAGTCCTAAATAATGGCGGTGGGTTTTATAGTGCCGCTCATTATCTACATGAGGCAAAAATGCAAGGCGCCATTATTTGTTTGCCTTGTATTAATACAAGTGATCACCCCAACCGATTAATTAATAAGACCATTTACTTAGGGTTTGGATATTTAAAGAATCTGGAGTCGTTTACAATACAACGCATACTTTCAGAACGCCAACTTAATGGCATATATCTATCGCTTAATGATTTTATTGATAGAATTAATATAAGCATAGAGCAGTTAACCATTTTAATACGAATAGATGCCTTTAGGTTTACAACAAAACCCAAAACTCAATTACTCTGGGAAGCCATGTTTAAATTAAATGCCAATGGTACAAAAACCAATCAATCAAAGCTTTTCAAAGTAGCTCATAAAGAATTTATATTGCCAAAACTAAATTCTAATTGGATTGAAAATGCGTATGATGAATTAGAGTTGTTAGGCTTTCCGTTGTGCGGTTATTTTAAGCTTGTAAAGGAGGACATGCAAAATGGAATTTTAGCGACTCAAATGAAAAACTACGCCAATAGAGAGGTGCTAATTTATGGTAATTTAGTCTGTACCCGGTTTAACAAGACCTCTCAAGGCAAGAATATGCGTTTAAGCACTTTTGTTGATATACAAGGGCATTATTTTGATGCGGTACACTTTACTAAGGTAGTCGATCAATTTCCTATCCATGGATTAGGTATTTATGCTTGCTATGGAAAAATAACGAACAGGTTCGATTTTTGTAGTATGAATGTTATTTGGAGCAAAAAAATACCTATTAGACCCAATCCTCGGTTGTAATTTTTAAGTAGGAGATTATTTATTTAGCATTTGTATAATTTGTGTTTCTATATTTCAGTAACATTATTATCGCCCTAAATTTAAAAATTACTTAATATCAGAAGATCAAAAAAAACTTCTCGAAACGCAGAATTAGAAACAATAAAAGAAGAATATCTAATTAAAGTGACAAAGAATTAAAACAGAAGTAAAGAGCTTACTATATAGTAGCACTTAACTAGATAGGAAAAGAAAAAGCAATAAACCATTATGCGTATCTTCACTTTTATCATTTTCGCATATAACTCATCAAAATAGTTGTAAAAAATGGTTTTCTAGTAATATATTCACTTATTTAGTGAGAAATTATAAAGATATATTGTCATTGGTCGAATATAAAAACCGTTGTTCTATATATTAATTCTTTAACAACAGGAAAATAATATCTTTAAATTATTTTAATTTCTAAAGTACAATTGTTTTTATATAGAGACCAATCAAAATAAAATGTTTTTAAAATTTATTAGACCTACAATAATATTACTTCTATTTTTTTCTGCCTTATCTCATGCTCAAACTACATGTGGTGACGAAATTGTTTTAAATGGCGATTTTGAAACGACTACTGATGTTTGCGTTTCTGACCCAGGGATGTATGGAGCTAGGGATCAAATTTCTCTTTTATGGTTTGGACAAACGCCTGTAGAAGGCTGGTTTGGGGCAGAGATAATTCGCCCAAGAGCTAATTTTCCTACACCTGATTATTTTAATAGATCTTGTACTAATTCACAAAGAGTAGATTGTTTGGCAGGTGAAGGATCTCTTGGCTATTGGGCGCACTTAGGAGGTCAACAACAAGGCGAACATATACAAACCGAGTTGTTAACACCTTTAGCGCAAGGCAAAGAATATTGCATTAGTTTAAGCGCAAGGGGAACTAGAAGCGGTATTGAGACCAGCCCTACTGATAAATTAGCCTTTTGGTTTCATAATAGGAGGTTTAGTAATGGGGGAGGTTTTTTTGAATATGAAGCAGATAATAACGGTCTCCATTTTATCGGTCCAGGAAGTAACATAAATGCGACACCTCAGGTTGTTAACCCTAGAGGGAATTTATTAACTGAAAATTGCCGAGATTTAACATTTACGTATTGTCCTGAGGTTGATAATGAACGTTTCTTAATAGTAGGTAATTTCACACCGGGACCCTCTGACTCTGGTAATCGTGAATATGTAACAATAGACAATTTAAGTATTAAAGAATCTTGCCCTATAGATTTTGATTTGGCAGTTACTGCTGATGGCATTTTAGATTGTTTGGGTGGGGGCTGTGTAGATTTAACTGCTTCTACTGCCAATCAAATGGGAGGCTGCGAAGTTACAGATGATTTTACTTTTCAATGGTTATTAAATGGCATTCCTATTGCTGGAGAAACAGGAAATACTATTAATGTTTGTCCTGAATCTACTACCGATGTCTATAGTGTAGAAGTTGGTTATAGTGCTGGATGTCAAGCAATCACTAAAACTGAACTCGCAGTAATAGATATTAGTGATGAAGGTAATGATGCTGGCGAAGATGGTGCAATGGCTTTTTGTAATACCTCCGAGACGATAGATTTATTCACCTTACTAGGCGGCACACCAGATGCTGGTGGTACTTGGACGCCAGTATTAGCCAGTGGCACGAGTATATTCGATCCCACAGTAGACGCCCCAGGGGTGTATACCTATACCATAGCAGGAACAAACACCTGCCCAGGCGATACATCCGAGGTTAATGTAGAAGTAAATGCCGAACCAGAAGCTGGTGAAGATGGCAGCACTTCCTTTTGTCCAACTAGCACCGATACCATAGATTTATTCACCTTACTAGGTGGCACACCAGACCAAGGCGGTACTTGGACACCAGCATTAGCCAGTGGTACGAGTATATTTGATCCTACAGTAGATCCAGCAGGCACTTATACCTATACCGTAACGGCAGTAGCGCCATGTATAGACGATACCGCAGCAGTTGTTCTAACTCCAGATGCTGAAGCCGATGCGGGCGAAGATGGAGCAATGGCTTTTTGTAATACCTCTGAGACGATAGATTTATTCACCTTACTAGGCGGCACACCAGATGCCGGCGGTACTTGGACGCCAGCATTAGCCAGTGGCACGAGTATATTCGATCCCACAGTAGACGCCCCAGGGGTGTATACTTATACCATAGCAGGAACAAATGCCTGCCCAGGCGATACATCTGAGGTTAATGTAGAAGTAAATGCCGAACCAGAAGCTGGAGAAGATGCCAGCACTTCCTTTTGTCCTACCAGTTCCGATACCATTGATTTATTCACTTTATTAGGTGGCACACCAGACCAAGGCGGTACTTGGACACCAGCATTAGCCAGTGGCACGAGTATATTTGATCCTACAGTAGATCCAGCAGGCACTTATACCTATACCGTAACGGCAGTAGCGCCATGTATAGACGATAC
>CALDCO010000038.1 GCA_937937185.1 uncultured Flavobacteriaceae bacterium | reverse complement strand
CTGATACTTTTTTAACAGAAGTTATTTTTTTTCCGTTAACAAACAAGGTGATATCTGATAAATTTGAGTATACTTTTATATTTTGAATAAGTCCTTCTCTATCTTTATTTCTGCGCTCAGCAATATATAATACTGCTTGTTTAGACCAATTCGCTTTATAAAAGTAAAATGCATCTTTTTTAACCTTTCTATCATAAGTTATCAAACCCTTATGATTTAAATTAGGTATTCCTCCCCTATTCCAACCAGCTACAGAAAAATCAAACATGTTCCAAACAAAGGAGCTCCACACAAAAGGTCGCGCTTTTATAATCTCCCAGGTAATTTCATGATACTTGGTTTGTTCTGGTTCTGGAAAATAATTCCCTGATGGTTTCTCTAATTTTGTAATGTCTTGATGATATATATTTCCTCCGATACCATACTCACTAATTCCCAATCGTATTTCAGGGTGTTTTTCGTTAGCATCATCTATCCAATCTGCCATATCTTGGTATTCTCCATAATACCAACCAAAATATTTATTCCAAGCTTGTAGATCTGTAATATTACCCATATTAGATTTCATTCCTCTATCACTAGCCGATGCCGTTAATCTTGTTTCATCTAATTCATGTGCTATTTTTTTAAGTTCTTTTGTAAGTATTACACTAGCTTCTTTCGGACTTTCATAAGCACGAACTTCATTCCACAATCCCCATAAATAAACACTAGGATGATTGTAATTTTGTAAAATAAGCTCTCTGAGTTGTTGTTTTGCATTAACCCCTTCACGACCACTATAATCGTATACGAAAGGAATTTCAGACCATACTAAAATGCCTTTTTCATCTGCTAATTGATAAGTGATATCTGAATGCTGATAATGAGATAAGCGAAGTGTTGTTGCTCCAATTTCATCTACTAATGCCATATCTTTCTGATGGTGTTCCTCTAAAAGGGCAGGCCCGAACTGTTTCCATTCTTGATGCATACACACGCCATACAATCGATAAGGGGTATCATTTAACACAAAGCCTTTTTCTTTATCAATTTTATAATTTCTTAACCCAAAGGTTTGCGTTACCTCATCATTACCAGTATCGCTTTTTAACGAAACTTTTACAGTATACAAATAAGGGTTTATTTTTCCTTGCCACAGTTGGGGCTTTTTAATTGCAAACTCTTCAACAATTACACTATCTTTTGCCAAAAGATTAATTGTTCTAGAATGGTTTAGAACCACTTCTTTTCTAGCATTAATTATTTTATAACTAATCTCTGAAGTACGATTCTCTGAAATATTAGATAGATGTGTTCTTAATTGAACTGAAGCAATATCATCCTTTAAATCCTTTAATTCTACAAATACTCCTGATGAGGCATAATGTAATGGCGAAATGGCACATTTTGAAGTTGCAAAAATTTGTACAGGGCGGTATATTCCACCATAAGGATTAAAAAGCTTATCATTTGTAGGAATACGTTTAAAATTAGGCTCGTTTGTAACTTTTACTGTAATATTATTTTCTTCTTTATATTTTACTAAAGTCGTAATATCAAAACAAAAAGCTGAATACCCACCTATGTGTTTCCCTGCTTTTTTCTCATTAACATAAACTTCAGCTTCTTGACCAACCCCTTCAAAACGAATAAAAATACGTTTCTCATCCATCGATTTAGGAATCACAACATTAGTTTTATACCATGCTTGCCCGCTATAGTAGCCAATATCATTAATAGCATCCATAGAGTAAGTATGAGGGACATTTATACGTTCCCAGGCTGCAACATCATGATTGTTTTTGTGCGCATTATAAATAACGCCTTTTTTAAAAACCCAATTCGTAATATTAATATGATCTCTAGCTTTTACATGGGGCACTTGAGCTTTTAATAAATTTACATTCATTAAAAAAAATGAAGTAATTAAAAACAGATAATTATAATGCTTACTATTTCCTTTAAAACTTTTAAACTTTAACAGCCTATTACTGCTCATACTCATACCCCTTACTGTTTTTATAGTTTAATACTTTTTGGTATTCAGCATTAACCTTATTTCCTTTTTCTAGAGATAGATCACATTCAAAACGACGCAAATAATTCCATTCGCCTAATACATGCATTAAACCCCAAGTAATTCCCTGACCAGGAGCCTCATTAGTATCAGTAAAATGTCCTGCACGAAATACCCCTCCCGCCTCTGGTTTGTCTAAACCGTGTTTTACAGGGTAAAAATTTATCCCATCTTCAGAATATTGAATACTCCTGGCTTCTGGTCCTTCACTTAAAAAAGCACATACTCCTTTTCTATAAGGCCAAACAATACATTCGTGCCCACCAACAAGCACAGGATTATAATCTGACTTTATATAAGGCCCTTCTGGTTGATTGGCCACAGCTACACCGATTACTGCATGAGGTAAGTCTGCATACTCTTTTGTGAAATCGCCATCAGAAATATTAGGCTTCCAAGGCACTCTACCGGCACTTTTATAATACATCCAATATTTACCATTACGCACAACAAAAGTAGGATCATGAACCACTTCTCCATCCCAAGCAGTTTCTGTACCTACTTTTAATATTGGCTCTTTTAAACGGTGCCAGGGCCCATTTGGAGAATCTGCCCAAGACATCCCTATCACATTTTTGTTAAAATCTCCAGCATGAAAATAACTCCCTGCCCAACGTGCTTGCTTTAAACTACCAGCTGCTTGATAAGCTAAATAATATTTTCCATTAGCAACCAAAATATCTGTAGTAAATACACTTCTATGATCATAATTTCCTTTAGGACCACGGGAAACTGCAATTCCTTTTTCTTCCCAATCATAGCCATCTTTAGAGGTGGCGTACCATATATCGCACAAATCCCAATGAAATGCTCTAGTAGAATCTGTTGCTTTTTTTGGTCCCACAAGCACTGTATTGGCTTGTGGTTTTGTATACCATACGTAGAATAAACTATCCACTTTTATAACACTTGAGGGATCGCGGCGAGTCACTCCCTTTTCATAACCAATACCTTTAATATCTTTAAAAATAAACTTAGTATTAAATTCATTGTATTTTTCAAAACGAAGTTTACTTTCCCTAAATCGTTTATAAGAAGCACTCCTTTTCTCTACTAGCGCTTCTTTTTTAGCGGTGTCTTTTTGCTTTTCAAAACAAGAAAATTGAAATAGAAATAAAGCCGACAAACTCATTAATTTTATTTTTCTCATAAGACCTATAAGTTAAGTATTACCACAACCTGTTGTGTGCTTATAAAAACACATTCAAACTACTAAATATCAGTAAATTGCATTTAACATACAACAATTAACTACATGCAAATTTCAAGCAAATTACGGTAAAATATTAGAGGTATTAAAAGCATTTGGTGTTAAACTAAATTATTTACTACAAATCCTTTAACCTTAGCTAAAAAGATATAGCGTTTATTGCCATTGATTTGATTTCTAAACCTATTCTAATAAATTTATTTGGTTACTTTACAGGTAGCGTTGTCCCTCTTAAATTAACACTATAATTCACCGTCAACGTTTCGTTGTTTAAATGTGTTTTAGCTTCTATTCGTTTTATTAACAACTGTACCGCTTTTGCACCAATATCGTCAGAGTGCTGAGTAATGGTCGATAATTTTGGCGAGGTGAATGGTAGCACATTATCATCAGAAAAACCAATTATAGAAAGGTCTTTAGGAATAGAAAACTGATGTTTTTTTGCAATATTTAAAGCCACCACTCCAGAAATATTATCAATTGAAACAATAGCATCGATATCCTTAAATTTTCTTATGGCTGTTTCCACCTCTTTTTCGATATCATTAATAGCTTTAATTTTTAACTCAATTAGTTCTCTAGAAAAAGCTTTAGCATCACTAATTGCTTGCAAAGCGCCTTTAACCCTTAATTTGCCTACACTCAATTCATCAAGACAATTAACTAGCATAATTTTTTTTCTCCCCTCATTTATTAAATATTTAGTTGCTTTATAAGCTGCTTCAAAATCATCAATAACAACCTTACCACATTCAACCGCATCAGCCACTCTATCAAACATTACAATAGGTATTTTTTGAGTTAGTATGTTCTCAAAATGAGCTGTTTTTTTCTCTTTCTGTGTTTCTTCTGCGATAGACATAATGAAGCCATCTACACTTCCATTAGCTAATAATTGTAAACTATGCAACTCCCTGTTATAAGACTCATTTGAAAGGCAAGTAATAATACTGTATCCTTTTTTAGCAGACTCTTTTTCTATACCATATAAGACTTTTGCAAAAAAATGATTTAAAATGTTAGGTATAATTACGCCTATCGTTTTGGTTTGATTATTCTTTAAACTTAAAGCTACTTTATTAGGCTTGTAGTTATAAATTTTAGCGATTTCTTTTACCCGCTGTATTGTTTTTTCACTAATTTCACTACTATCATTAAGCGCTTTTGAAACTGTGGATATGGAAACGTTTAATTGCTCTGCTAATTCTTTTAATGTAATCATCTATTTATATTCAAAGCTAGTTTGTAATCCTTAGGCAGAATTTGCTCCTACAAACACATTAAATTTAAAGGCTCAATAACATACGCCATCTCCTTACTAACAAATTTAAAATCCTCTGTTGAAATTTCAAAAACAACATTTTGTACTTTTTCCAGTGCTTTTACATAATCTTTATTCATTACACTAAGAAAAGCACCTACTCTGCCCTCTCTTACAGCCTTCTTGTGTGTTTCAGGCAAAGTACCTTTAACACGACTGGAAGCCCCACGTAAATTAAGTTGTCCTATTTCTTCATATAAAGACATTTTAGATAGTAACAAACTTATTTTACATTCTATACCTTTATTTAAGTCTAGTTCAGGAGCTTTCTTTTTCGCTTTCGAGCATGCGAATAATAAGACTAAAAAAACGGCGTTATAATTTTTCTCATCATTAAAGTTTCTTTTTACTAGTCTCCAAAAAACACACTCTTAACCCCTTTAACACCGGGATTTATTGCAAATAATGATCCAGATAATGGCTTTTCTTCCAACTCCTTTTCAGTCATATCTACTCTTGCCGTAGTAATATATAGTGTTTCTAAATTTTCACCTCCAAAAGCACAAGCAGTGACATTATGAGCAGGGACTTTTATTTTCGAAATTAATTGTCCGGTATTAGGGTTAAAACGCCCTACAGCATTACCATTCCACAATCCTACCCACAACATACCCTCTTCATCTATGGCCATGCCATCTGGATATCCAATAGATTCTGGTATAGTAACGACTACTCTTTCATTTGAAATAGTTCCATTTTCAATATCATAATTAAATGCACTAATATTTCCTTTAGGTGTGTCTATATAATACATTGTTTTTTCATCTTTAGACCAAACAATACCATTAGAAATTTTAACATCACTTAATTTTTTATCTGCTGTCCCTTCCTTGGTAATTCTATACAAATTCCCTGTTGCTAATTCTGTATTATTCATATGCATAGAACCTACCCAGAAATTCCCAGCAGGGTCACATTTTCCATCATTAAATCTATTTTCTGTAAGTGTAGATTCTATATTCGAAAACAGCGTAAGTTTTCTATTTACAATATTAAATTTATAAATCCCGTCTTGTAAAGCTACAATAACTTCGCTTTTAGTGTAGGGCACAACTGTCCCTATCCTACTAGGCATTTTATAGGATGTGTTTTGTTTTGTTATAGGGTTATAGATATAGAAATATTTCCCTTCAATATCTATCCAATACAATTCGCTTGTCTTATAATTCCATAGCGCGCCTTCTCCCAATTTAGCTTTAAATTCATACTCTAATACAGCGGTGCTCATTTTATTAGTTTCTATTTTTTTTGATGTTTTAAGTCCCTTACAGCTTAACATATTGAATGGAAAAATAACCATAGACAACAAAAAAACGATTACTCGTTTTTTCGAATTTTTGCTTTTAAAAATAAGGCTCATTTTTTTATTGGAAATATAGTGATTACGCGCTGACTAAGGTATTTATTATTAGTAATACTATTTTGTGGTAATCACATAGTTTTTTTACTATTACTTAGATTGTTTTTTCATAAAAACGTTCAATGATTTCATCATAGCTTTTAATCGTTTTACAACACCAATCTAGTCTTTTAATTAATCGCTCCTCGGCTGTGAGTTTCCAGTTTATAGAAGTTTGTTTTAATTTTGTAGTTACATGTTGTAAAATTATAGCGGCAGATACCGATATGTTTAAACTTTCTGTGAAACCTACCATTGGTATTTGCACAAATGCATCTGCGTTATCTATTACCTCTTGAGACAGTCCATCTTGTTCGGTTCCGAAGAAAAAACAAGACCGCTTAGAAACGTCAAAATCATTCAATTCGCAATTATTAAAATGTGGACTCGTAGCAACTATTTGATAACCTTCTTTTTTTAAATTCTCAATACAATCCTTTACCGTATTATAACGGTTTAAATCTACCCATTTTTGAGCCCCCATAGCAATTTCCCTATCGATCTTTTTTAAGTTTCGCTCTTCAATTATATTAACTTCCTGTATGCCAAATACATCGCAACTGCGAATAACTGCACTTGTATTATGTAATTGATAAACATCTTCTGTGGCGACTGTAAAATGTTTTGTTCTTTCATTTAAAACTTTATGAAAGCGCTCTAAACGTTTTTTAGTTAAACAACGCTCTAGGTGGTCAAGTAATTTTAAATCTACCATAAAATAAAAATAATAAAAGTTCTTACTAAAACATAGTATACAAATACGTTACGTCGTTTTTGTGCTAAATTTTTAAAAAAAACGACGAAATTCGTTTTTATCCATACAAAAAGCATGTTTTGACCAGGCATAACATTAGAATATTTGTTAATTATTCACTAAATTTAGAACAATATTTTAACCATAAAATACTATAATACCGATGAAAAATAATCAACGATTTATTAGATCCCCATTTCTAATTTTGTTTGCTCTATTTGTAAGTGTTTTTGCTCTTGCACAAAATAGTCCTTTTTCTTTAGGAAGTGAAGCGGATTTTTCTAATCAACTTCTTAAAGCTGAGTTACAAACATCAAATTTAGAATTAAAATTACCTAATAATGAGCGTTTAGAAGCTATCATTAATGTTAGAGAAATAAGTTCTGAACAAAACTACTTCGTTACTGGAAAAATTAACAGCCTAAAGAATGCTTCTTTTTCAATTACCAAAACAAATGGTGTTGTTGAAGGTCATATTATTCTATCTGACCAAAATAAAGGCTATCAGTACACTTCTGGAGATCGCAACGATGTTTTAATTAAGGAAGTAAAGCTTGATAAATTATTATGTATAGGCTTGGAAAGTGTTTCAAATAATGAATCTAGTGACTCTAACAATGCCTCCAATGCACAAATTATGGTCCCTATTTTAAATAGTTTACCAGGATCGGGGGCTACCATTTATTTAGATTTTGATGGCGAAGTAGTAAGAGGAACATCATGGAGTGGTGGGGCGACTATTGATGCTAAACCTGAAGGCTATAGCGAGGCTGAAATGGAAAGAATATGGGAGTATGTTGCTGAAGATTTTAGCGCTTTCAATGTAAATGTTACTACAGATAGGAGTGTTTTTGATAGAACACCAAAAAATAAGAGAATGATGACGATTTTTACAACAACAACTACTGCAGCTCCTGGCTCTGGTGGTGTTGCTTACCTTAATTCATTCTCACGTAATAACGATGACCCTTGTTGGGTTTTTAATGGCAGACCTGGTAGCATCAAATCTGCCGGAGAAACAGCAACTCATGAAGTTGGCCATACCCTAGGATTACGTCACGATGGTGATACTCGTGGTGCATACCACAGCGGAAATGGTGTATTTGGCCCGATAATGGGAGCCAATTTTAGAAATCCTGTAGGCCACTGGAGTAAAGGAGAATATCCTGGCGCAAACAATAATGAAGATGATCTTGCTATCATTACACGCTCACGAAACTTTGGTTATAAAAACGACGATCATGCTGGCACATTAAATAATGCGACAAAGTTAGTTGCTGATAATTCTGGAAATGTAGATCCAAGCAAAAATAATGGGGTGATTACCAAGAGTACAGATAAAGATGTTTTCTCTTTTGAAACTTCTGGAGGAGAAGTAGATTTTAAATTTAGCCCTGCAAAAGCACAACCAAATTTAAACGTACAAGCCAGAATATTGGATGCTTCAGGAAATGAAGTGGCTAAAGACAACCCTAGAGGTGGTGATCTTAGCGCTTCTATAAAAATGAATTTAAGAGCAGGAACTTACTATATAGAAATTGATGGAGAAGGAGAAGGCGATAGTTACACAGATTATAGCTCTATTGGTGTATTTTCTATATCTGGCACTTACAAAGTTGGCAACAACAACCAAGCACCTGTCGCTAATTTTATTGGAGACATAGAATGTAATAAGGTAGCGTTTGAAAGTACTTCTATAAACACCGTAAATTCTTATTTATGGAATTTTGGAGATGGCAACACCTCTACAGAAGAAAGCCCTCTACACACCTACCAAAGCGATGGCACTTATAGCGTATCGTTAACAGTGACCAAAGCTATAGGTAGCGATACCAAAACTATAGACGATTTTATCACCGTAAAAACGGCAAGTTTGCCAAATGCTGCCAACAAAACAATATGTAGTGGCGCTAACGAAACACTTGAGCTTTCTGGAAGTAATGGCTATGTATGGTATGATGCTGCTACAGGTGGTAATGTTGTTAATACGGGTAATTCTTTAGATTTATCATCATTAACTGCAACACAAAGGTACTACGTTGCTGGTACTACTGAGCCTACTTTACAAACAGCTGTTGGAGAAAATACTATTAATAATAGTAATGGTGACATACACCAAGGTGGATTCTATTTGGTATTCGACTCAGAACAGCCTTTCTTATTAAAAACCGCTAAAGTTTTCGCAGAGGGGACGGCTGATAGAACACTTGAATTAAGAGATAATTCTGGGCAAGT
>CALDCO010000037.1 GCA_937937185.1 uncultured Flavobacteriaceae bacterium | reverse complement strand
TCCGAACACCTTTTTCTCACCGTTAATTATAGAAATTGCTAAAAAAGAACATATTAGTTTTGAAGAATTAGCTCGTATTCCAGCGACCGGTAAGGAAAACCGATTAAGGAAAAGCGATGTGTTTCAATACATCAATGAAGGTAGACCCTATCAATTTGTTCAGCATGCAGCAGCACAAGATCCTACTGCATATCGTATTCCGCAGTTAAATTTAGATAAAGGAACAGGAAAAATTATAAAAATGGACCGCATGCGCCAAATGATTGCCGATCATATGGTGTATTCTAAACATACCTCTCCTCATGTTACTGCTTATGTAGAAGCCGATTTAACTAACATGGTAATCTGGAGAAATGCCAACAAAATACCTTTTAAAGAGAAGTATGGAGAACGTTTAACCTTTACGCCTTTGTTTGTTGAGGCCGTTGCGAAAGCAGTAAAAGATTTTCCCAATATAAATGCTTCTGTAGATGGTGAAAATATCATTGTAAAAGAAAATATAAATATAGGTATGGCTACGGCATTACCAAGTGGGAATTTAATTGTGCCTGTCGTAAAAAATGCAGACACCAAAAATTTAAAAGAATTAGCATCTAAGGTTAATGAACTAGCTGGTAAAGCAAGAGAAAATAAATTAGCAGGAGACGATATAAAAGGCAGTACGTTTACGATTTCTAACGTAGGTACTTTTGGGAGTGTGATGGGAACACCAATCATTAATCAACCTGAAGTCGCTATTTTGGCATTAGGCATTATTAAAAAAAGAGCCGAAGTTATAGAAACCGAAAAAGGCGATGAAATAGCAATTCGTAGTATGATGTATTTGTCATTATCATTCGATCATCGCGTTGTTGATGGTTTTCTGGGTGGGAGTTTTGTAAGACGCGTTGCCGATTATTTTGAGCAGTTTGATGTTAATAGAAAAATATAATTCTTGCGTTCCGAGGTTTCGGTTGCAGGAATCAAAACAGGAAAAAGGAAGATTATAAAAATTAAGAATAAACCAAAACGAAGGTATCAAAAAAGCGTAGTTTCGTCAACCTGAATTTATTTCAGGTTCTCACAAAAGGCTGGCATAGCACTATGAGATTCTGAAATATCCGGAAGCTTCAGGACAGCATGACGATTGTAAATACTTTTAAGACAGCCTCCATATAATAAATTGAGTCATGAAACACAGTATAACCATTACCAGAGCCTCGCAATCTAAAGTTAGCGATTTAGATTTTAATAACATTCCTCTAGGGACCACTTTTACAGATCATATGTTTATTTGTGATTATGAAAATGGACAATGGATCAACCCAAGAATAGAACCCTTGAAACCCATCGCAACACATCCTGCAGCAATGGCTTTACATTATGGCCAAGCTATTTTTGAAGGTATGAAAGCAACAGTAGATGGTAACGGCAACCCTATGTTGTTTCGTGCCAATAAAAATGCCGCACGTTTAAATAAAAGTGCAGACCGTATGGGCATGCCGCATTTTCCAGAAGCACTATTTGTAGAAGGTTTAAAACAATTGGTCGCTTTAGAACATAACTGGATCCCACCAAAAGACGGGAGCGCCTTATATTTAAGACCATTTATGTATGCCGATGAGCCGTTTATAGGCATGCGAGCAGCAACACATTATAAATTTATTATTATGGCTTCGCCAGCGGGGCCATTTTTTGGAAAGCGAATTAAACTGTGGGCGGAAAAGCAATACATACGTGCGGCTCATGGTGGTACAGGAGAAGCGAAAGCTGCAGGGAATTATGCCGCTGCCATTCGCCCTACAGAATTAGCAAAGGCTAAAGGTTACGATCAAGTATTGTGGTTAGATGCTGTTGAGCATAAATACATTCAAGAAGTAGGAACGATGAATATTTTCTTTAAAATAGATGGCGCTTTTGTAACCCCAAAACGCGATGGTTCTATTTTAGATGGGATTACTAGAATGAGTGTAATCGATGTATTAAGAGATAAAGGTTATGATGTAGTAGAACGTGCGATCACTATAGATGAAATTAAAGAAGCGGCTAATAAAGGAATTCTTGAAGAAGCTTTTGGAACCGGAACCGCCGTGGGGATTGCTTATATTCAAGAAATAGGCGTTGCTAATGAAACCATTCAGGTCTCTAACGAAAGTCCAGTAGGCGTAGAAGTAAACAATACGTTAAATGCTATAAAAACTGGAAAAATAGAGGATAAATTCAATTGGATGATTAAAATAGAAAACCAATTGGTTTAGAATTAGGGCGTTACCTAGAGGTCGGGCTTTCACTACTCGCTCTCTACGAGGAGCTCAAACAAACCGTTCAATCCCTAACGCAAAAATAGGAAGCCCTATCAGGTTTTCGAAAGACCAGTCAGGTTAAAGACCTGTCAGGTTTTCAAAACCTGACAGGTCTAAAAAATAAAATAAGAAAAAAATGATTAGTGAATTCGTGGTGAAAAAAATAAGTAAAGAACTATTAGAAAAAGGCTTTTTAAAATTGTGTACAGCTAAAGCTATGGCCGAATTGTATGAAGCCAACTTCAAGCAAGTCTCTAAGTATGTACATGCCACTTCAAGAGGACATGAAGCAATACAAATAGCTTTGGGAATGCAATTATTACCACAAGATTATGCGTTTCCTTATTACAGAGATGATGCCATGTTACTC
>CALDCO010000036.1 GCA_937937185.1 uncultured Flavobacteriaceae bacterium | reverse complement strand
AGATGCTAAAAGTGAAATCGCTTCGTCACTTAATCTTTTTAAAGAAATGAATAAAGTAAGGCCAAATTCTTATTTGGCAAGAATATTCTTTGATGCCAAATCCGATGAGATAGAACAAGTCTTTTCTGGTGGCCCTAATGTAGATATCGCGAGTTTAATCGATACACTAAACCGTGTGGCACCTATACATTCTTCTAAGTGGCGTAATATTAAGTATTAGTTTTCATTATTTAGTTTACACAGAAACTTCTAACTTAGTCATTTTTAATATTATACTATAACTTAGCATATGCTTGCTGCATTATCCATAAAAAACTATGCCTTAATCGATCATCTTCATGTCGATTTTAATACGGGGTTTACCATTATTACAGGAGAAACAGGCGCTGGTAAATCGATTCTCCTTGGTGGCTTATCACTTATTCTTGGAAAACGAGCCGATTTAAGTAGTTTAAGAGATCCTGTAAAAAAATGCATAATAGAAGCCACATTTAATGTCTCTAATTATAACTTGAAACCACTTTTTATTGAAAATGAATTAGATTATGAACCGCAAACAATTATTCGTAGGGAAATACTGCCTTCAGGAAAATCGCGAGCATTCGTTAATGATTCGCCAGTAAATTTAACCAGTTTGCAATTATTAGGAACGCGTTTAATAGATGTTCATTCGCAACATGAAACCTTGCAATTGGTAGATGATACGTTTCAATTTCAAGTAATTGATGCCTTAGCAGAAGTCGATAATGATATTAAAGCATATCAGCTTAAATTAACAGCCTATAAAACACTACAAAAAGAACTTCAAGGACTTATTAATTTTCAAGCAGAAGCTCTTAAAGAACACGACTATAATTCATTTTTACTAAAAGAATTAGAAGACGCTAAATTAGTAAATGACAACCTTTCTTTACTAGAAGAAGAGTACGAGACGCTTAATAATATTGAAGAGATAAAAGAGAAATTATCGGTTTCTAATAGGTTATTAAGTGAAGAACAAATAGGGATACTCTCCAATTTAACAACACTTAAAAATACGGTTCAAAAGCTCGCTTCTTTCTCTCCAAAATATAAAGTGTTATTTACTCAGGTAAATAGTAATTTAATAGATTTAAATGACGTGTTAGCCTCCTTAGAAGAATTGAATAACGGTTTAGATCCAGATCCTAACCGCTTAGAAATCGTAAATGGGAAATTAACAGCTATAAATAACCTCATGCAAAAGCATGCGGTACAGTCTGTTCCAGAATTAATACGCATAAGAGAATTGCTTTCACAAAAAGTGATCGCTTCAGCATCTGTAGACGAAGACCTTGCTAAAAAACAGCAAGAAATAAATACCGTTGTTTCTAAATTAGACGCTTTGGCCAAAACGATTCATCGAAAACGCCGTGAAGCAATTCCTAAACTAAAAAAGCAATTAGAAACCATATTATCGGGTCTAGGCATGCCAAATGCACAATTTGAGATTAGTTTAGAGCTAACCGATAATTATTTCTTTAATGGAAAAGAAGCACTGTCGTTTTTATTTTCGGCTAATAAAGGTGGGCAGTTTAAAATGCTTAAAAAAGCCGCTTCTGGAGGGGAGTTGTCTCGAATTATGTTGGCGATTAAATCCATATTATCAAACTATATCAAATTACCAACCATTATGTTTGATGAAATCGATACAGGAGTTTCTGGAGAAATTTCAAATAAAATGGGCGAAATCATGTTGCAAATGAGCAAAACAATGCAAGTGTTTAGTATCACCCATTTGCCTCAAATTGCGGCGAAAGGAAATTCGCACTTTAAGGTTTATAAAAAAGAGGTTAATGAGGTGACCACAACAAATTTACTGCAGTTAAACGAAGACGAACGCATTATAGAAATTGCTCAAATGCTGGGTGGTATTGAAGTGTCTAACTCCGCAATCGCGCATGCCAAACAGTTACTAAACTAAAAAGATGAAAGTTTAAAAGATTAAAATTTAAAAGTTTCATAACTTTGACGAATAATTAAGAATTACAGGTTCTTTTTTAGGTATTTCTTAGTTTTTTATATTCTCCCAATCTCATTAACCGCTTATCATTAGATTTTTAACAATAATTAATAGTAATTAAAAAAGAATACGAATGTCATATAATTTATTAAAAGGAAAGAAAGGAATTATATTTGGTGCTTTAGATCCAAATTCTATTGCTTGGAAAACAGCTGAACGCGTTCATGAAGAAGGCGGCGAGTTTGTGCTAACTAATGCGCCTATAGCGATGCGAATGGGGCAAATTAATAAGTTGGCCGAACAAACAGGCGCTAAAGTAATTCCTGCCGATGCCACTTCTGAAGAGGATTTAAAAAACCTTGTAGAACAATCTATGGAAATTTTAGGTGGTAAAATAGATTTTGTTTTGCATTCTATTGGCATGTCTGTAAACGTTCGTAAAGGACGCCCTTATACCGATCAAAAATACGATTGGACACAAAAAGGAACAGACGTATCGGCGATGTCATTTCATAAAGTCATGCAAACCTTATTTAAAGCAGATGCCATGAATGAATGGGGAAGTATCGTTGCTTTAACTTATATGGCAGCGCAACGCGTCTTTCCTGATTACAATGACATGGCAGATAATAAGGCCTATTTAGAAAGTATAGCGCGTAGTTTTGGTTATTTTTTTGGAAGAGATAAAAAAGTGCGTGTAAATACCATTTCTCAATCCCCAACACCAACAACCGCAGGGCAAGGGGTAAAAGGGTTTGATGGTTTTATCTCTTATGCCGAAAAAATGTCCCCTTTAGGAAATGCAACGGCCCTAGATTGTGCTAACTATACGGTAACCTTATTTAGCGATTTAACAAAACGGGTGACCTTACAAAATTTATATAACGATGGCGGGTTTAGTAATGTAGGCGTGAGTGATGCCGTTATGGAGGCTTTTATAACTTCTCAAGAAGCAGAAATAGCAAAATAACAACAAGAATTATAGAAAAACTCTACAGCTCGTTTTTTGTTGTAGAGTTTTTTAATACCTTATAATTAAAAAGGATTCATTTACATTTGTAATATGCAATTACATTTTTCATTTATTATTCCTGTTTATAATCGTCCAGAGGAAATAAAAGAGCTTTTAGAAAGCTTTACGCTTCTTGAAGGCGACACTAAGTTTGAAATTGTAATTGTAGAAGATGGATCGACCACTACATCAAAAACACATATAGAAAATTACAGTTCTAAGTTAGACATTAGCTATTATTACAAGAAAAACTCTGGTCCTGGAGACTCACGTAATTATGGCATGAAAAAAGCAAAAGGCAATTATTTTATTATTTTAGATAGCGATTGTGTTTTGCCAAAACAATATTTAAAAGAGGTTTTAATTTCTTTAAAAGACGATTATGTAGACTGTTTTGGGGGCCCTGATGCAGCACACGAATCGTTTACAAGTTTACAAAAAGCCATAAATTACAGCATGACTGCATTTATAACTACAGGAGGAATTAGAGGGCATGAAAAAAGTATCGATAAATTTCAGCCTAGAAGCTTTAATATGGGCTTATCTAAAGAAGCTTTTGAAGTCTCTAATGGGTTTGCTCGTGTCCATCCCGGAGAAGATCCAGACTTAACAATTAGATTATGGAAAAAAGGATACAGAACGAAGTTAATTCCAAAAGCATTTGTGTATCATAAGCGGCGTATCTCTTGGTTTAAATTTCATACTCAGTTAAATAAATTTGGTAAAGTAAGACCCATTTTAAATCAATGGCACCCAAAAACTAGAAAAATTACTTATTGGTTTCCTTCGGTTTTTGTGCTTTGTTTATTTGCATCGATTTTATTCGCTTTTTTTAAGATGTTTTGGCTTTTAGCTTTTGTCTTGGCCTATTATTTTGTGGTGCTTATTTTAGCAATAATAGAGACAAAGAGTATTAGTGTTGGTTTTCAGTCATTAATTGCCTTAACCATACAGTTTTATAGTTACGGGGTTGGCTTTTTAAAATCGATGTTTATGCTAAAAATTTTGAAAAAAAAACCAGAAGAGGCCTTTCCTAAATTATTCTTTAATCTATAATGATTGCATTAAAATCTAAATTATTACGAGCTATAAAAACAAAAAAAATAAATATTTTTTTATTGTTTGTGCTTTTATCTTTTATTATTTTATTGCTTAGCAAGCTTTCAAGAGAATACACGAATACGGTGACCTTTAATATTACTTCTAAAAATGTATCAGAAAAAGCCGTTATTTTAAAGGATTCATCTCATAAATTAAAAGTGACGCTCAATACACAAGGATTTAAATGGCTTAAATATTATTTTTTAAAGCCAAATTTAGAAATCGATTTTGTAAATGATGTCACTAAAGCAGATTCTATTTTTGTTTGGAGCACCGCGAAGGGATTTCCAACAATAAACAATCAATTTGATAAAACGGTAAAGGTAATAAGTATTAATCCAGATACACTTCGATTTAAATATGATGAAAATGCAATTAAATTAATCCCAGTGATTGCAAACGTGGCTATTAATTATAGCCCAGGATTTAATGCTGTTGAAGAAAAATTAATTGAGCCAGATTCAGTTAAAATCATTGGTCCAGGTTCTTTATTGGCTAAAGTAAACTATGTAACAACAAAATTATTTAAGGCTGAAAATGTAAGGGCTTCAATTTCTGAAACGTTAGCCTTAGATATCGATAGTTTGGATAAGGCTATTAAAATCCAAGTAAAGAAAGTAAAACTTAAATACAATGTTGAAAAGTTTACCGAAGGCACATTAAGCATCCCTATAGAGGTTATTAATGTACCAAAGACTATTGCTTTGACTCATTTTCCTAAAACCATTAATGTATATTATTTTACCAGTTTAAAATCATTTAAAGATATACGGAAAGATGATTTTAAGGTGGTTTGCGATTATAAAGAATTATTAGAGAATAGCGCGTATTTAACACCTAAATTAGTAAAACAACCAAATAGTATTAAACGGGTAAGAATGCAACAACAAAATGTTGAATTTATTATAACTAAATGATTACAGTAATATTAACAGGTGGGATTGGAAGTGGTAAGACAACAGTTGCAAATATGTTTAAAGAATTAGGCATCCCTATTTATATTGCAGATGATGAAGCTAAAAAATTAATGACCCGCTCTAAAGTGATAAAAAGACAATTAATAGGGTTATTTGGAGCGCATGCCTATACCAAAACGGGGTTAGATAAAGCCTATTTATCGAAGGCAATATTTAATGATAAATCCTTGCTACAAAAAATGAATGCCATAGTGCATCCTAAGGTAGGCAGGCATTATGAAAAATGGTTGCTTAAACAAGATGCGCCTTATGCCCTAAAAGAAGCTGCTATTGTTTTTGAAAATGGAAGCTATAAAAATTATGATTATATTGTAACTGTTACTGCCCCTAAAAAAGTTCGCTTAGAACGCGTTCTTAAGCGAGATAGTAAAACAAAAGCGGATATTGAAGCAATTATGAGAAATCAATGGGATGATGAAGCTAAAGTATCACTGTCTCATTTTGTTAT
>CALDCO010000035.1 GCA_937937185.1 uncultured Flavobacteriaceae bacterium | reverse complement strand
TCTTGATCGGCTTGTAATATCCCATCTCTACCAGAAACATATCCTGGATTATTGGCTGTGTTTTTAAGCCCTTCAATAACTAAAGCCATTGCAATATTGTTACCACCATTTCCAGTGTAAAAATTTGAACTAAAGCCTTCTTCATCAATTAACGCCCAAGTCATGTCCCAAAGAATCGTGGCAAAACCATAACCTACGCCGTGAGGTGCAACCAGAGTATTAACATCGGCATAATCGGTATTGTTTATAGACCTGTCGGTAGAATAAACGGTTGGCCTTATACCATTGCCCGTAGTAGGTTCACCTATGGCAAAGGTTCCAACACCTCGCCTTTTCGTTCCCGTGTCGCCAGCTCTCATAGTGAGCATTAATCCAAACCAGTCGGACCAACCTTCGCCCATTTGTTCAGAACCTCCCAATCTATTTGCCGAAGGTCCACCTACTAATCTCGTTGAAATACCATGACCATACTCATGCGCTATAATAACATTGTCTAAATCGCCGTCTCTAGTAGGATTGGTAAACAAGAACATTTGCATTCTAGGGTTACTCCCATCTGGAGGTGTTGCAAAGTTTGCATTGTTAGTTCCACTCCCATCTTGAGCATCTGCATTTACAGAATCACTCCCTATTCCGCCTCTTCCGTAGTTATTTTCTTGAAAATTACCACTACTTTCATTAAAACCATATTGATACCAAACATCGTGCATGATATTATTCCAATAAAATAAGTTCGTAATGGCAGCACTTCTATAAGAACTTGGAGCTTGACTTAGATTTATAGGAAAGTTAAAATTTAATGCAGCACCACCATTGGGCTGAAAACCTGTACCATTATTACCATTACTATCGTCTTGAGCCGTTACATTATTACCTCTAGTTGTTGTAAATTCGGCACCACTCCTTCCATTTGTATCATGCCAGCCAAAAGGAGAAGCCAATGCATTATCTGGATTGGAAACATTTGAGCGACCGCCATGATTGGGACTTTCGGTGGGCATCGCATAAACATTATAAGATCCCGCTCTAAAGGCTTCAGTTGGACCCATAGTGGTATCTGTATTATTAAATAGAGAAAAAGAGTCATGATTATGTGCGTCATGCTTTGTATTATCCTCTCCAAAGTGGCATGAAATGACCCAGTCTTCTGAACTTAAAATCTTACCTGAAATCGCATCTACATTTTCATTCCACCAGTGTTGACCATCGCTCTGATAAATACTCACCTTCCATGCTAACCTTAATTTGTTTTTAATTTTATCTAAATGATAAACAGGTTTCACTTTAATAGGCTCATTGTCTACAGTAATTCCAGATTCGGCAAATTGCATCACACCATCTATTGCTCTGGATGCATTCACTAATTTAGGAGTTGCTAAGTGATGCGCCTTAACAACATTTAGAATTGCATTTTTAGGAGACAAAGTCCCTCTTGTTGCGACTACTTTCGATTTCACGTTTTTTACAAACTGGTCTATTTCCCAAGTTACTTGGTTATTTTTTACAGTTAATTTGTATCCCGCACCATCTATTTCAATACCTTGATAGTACTGCCTTAGATAGACGTGTTGAATTTCTGGGTTGAGAGAAGGGACAATATCTGAAATTTTCCACTCAGGTTTATCCGATTGGTTAAATTCAGCTCTTGCCTGTACTTTGTTAAAATGATTTTGGACAATCCCATTCATGTTTTGTGCAAACGCTACTTGAATTGCTAGAAGAAAAAGCAATACTAAAGAATACTTTGTTTTCATAATTTTAATAGTTTTATGGGTTATACTACTAAAAATAAGAATAATATATGCAATTATCATTTTTTTAAGTTTTAAAATGATAAATACACATCAAACCAGCACATGTTTTGAGTATTTTTTAAATCAAGAACATCTTATTAGCTGTTTTTGAAATACTTTTTTTGTTATCTAACGCCTGCATTATAAATCTTAAGGAAGTCTATTCGTAACAGTGAACTCAGGATTATCACTAAATAACTTAAAATATAGAATTAGAGACCCTCGTAATTTATAAGTTAATTACGATTGGCATCTAAATTATTTAATAATAATTTTTTTTGTGATTTGTTTTTCATCTTTAGTCGTAAACTTTAATAAATATATTCCTCTAGAGAATTTGGAGGTGTCATACTGGTAAACACCTCTAGACAGATTAAATGAATGCCTATTAATAAGTTGCCCTTTAACGTTATAAAGATTAGCGCTTATATTACCCAGATGCTTCGTTAGTATATTTATAAAGTCGTTATTATTAGTTGGGTAAGTAATGGTAATGGAATCTTCTAGTAAAGTATTATTTTCAGTGCTTAGTATGATATCTTCATGGACTTTTAAATGCCCTAATTTAAAACTATAGTTCATTATTGTTTGCGAGCTTTCAAATTTTAACCCAATAACACTCAGTTCTTGTTCTGCAAAATCACTTAAATCTACCGTTCTCGTAATCCACCCTGTTTCACCATTTGGTGAAATATCACGCTCAAAAGTAGCGAGCGGTTCTCCAGATCCAGGAAAGCTGACTAATAATTTTATACTAGACGGGCTAGTTAATTGATAATTGTAGGTAATATCGACTTTACTATTTTCGTTTAAAAGTAGCTTTGTTTTGTACAATTTTAAATCTATTGGTTTTTCTCCAACTAATGTGCCGCCAATATTTAAAGAGCTTCCGCCGTTATAAGCCGTATCAAAATCCCAAGTTCCAGATAAATCATTATCTGAAAAAGCAAATTGCCATGAGGGTAATAGGTCTTGGTCATTCATATTATGCCAAGCAAAATTACTCGTTATTTGGCCCTCTTCGAATTTTTTTAGCCCATGTCCCGTATTAAAATTTGTTTCGAATGGAACAGTGGTAATTGTTGAAGTTGCAGGAACCCAGTTAGAGTACCCTCTAAAACCCGAATTGTCTACCGTGTTAGGGTTTCTATCTGCCCCAGCAAACATGTGGCGTTCTTCACTATAGAAATTTTCATAATCGTTAGCATTTGAATTAAAGCTACTGTATCTCGAATTGTTATAAACACAATTAGTGGCAAACAAACCTAGAGAGGTATCAGCTGTTGTTGCGTTTAGATGTATGTTATTCATCCAAATATTACCGCCGCTTTCAAAATTTAATTGGTTACGTCCTGGCCATAAATCGACACCTGTAAAAACATCAAATTCCGATCGCCCTATAGCTTTTGCTCTGGCATTAGAACTGTTAGGAAACCATTGCGGCCAATTAAAATTAATAAATATACTGCTGCTTACTTTTTTTTCAAAACCATTGCCTGGGTTTCCATCAGCATCATCTTGCAAAAAAGGACTGTTGTTGGCGTTTAATCTATTTTGCCAACTCACCTGCCCAGAAAGCAACATCGCATCATACCACATCACCTCTTTATTAACGGCTTCTACTGCTGCTGTTAAATCGCCTAAAAACCTTTGCATTAACCGCGCAGTGGATCCATTGGTGTCTGTTTCTTGATTAATAAACCAGCCATCAAAGTTGTAATACTGCATGATGTTCACTAATATGGGGATAACCACAAAATCACCACTCGCATCTTGCTCTAAAAAGTTTAATATGGTACTTGTAGCACCTCCAAAAGCTACAGGCGCAAAAAATATATTACCTAAAACTTTCACGCCATTTTTATGCGCTGCATTCGCCCAAGGTGCTGATGGTAATTGAACCGTTTGGCTCGCTGTACCACCAAACCAAACTAGTGTATCTATATAAGACCAATGCGTAAAATTATACAAATTAAATTTGCTTTGTTCAACACCGTAATTGGCAAAATTATTCATCCCATCTGGGAGGTAGGCAATTTTTAAATTATTTGAAAGATTAGGATTTAATTGAGTTGCAGTATCTATAAATCTCGACGCTAAAGGTTCTGTTGCTATTAAACTAGGATCTGCTGTATTCCCAGATGCGCTCCAGTTTTTTAATTCATCAACGGTTAATATATAAGGTGCTTCATTAATAATTTGCGAGAAAGCACTAGCATTTAGCAAGAGTAAAAAAAAGAGGGTTATTTTTCGTAACATAATCAATTAGTTATTGAACACATTTAAACTTTTTTAATCCCCAAAAGCCATCTTTTTGTCTATCGCTAAGCTTTTTTTTGATTGTTATACCAAAGTGATCCATTAAAACTCATGAAGGATTAATTTTTCACCTTAGTCTAAAAATATTTAAACGTATTAATTAAAGCGCTACAAGATACTCATTTTGTTTTAAAAAATTTTAATGAGTTTATACTTATTGCAGTAAAACAAGACCTTTATCGTATTTTTGATTGTTTATCACCTTATCGTTTATGAACCCGTTTAAACTTTTTTTTAATTTATAAAAAATGGTTCTTTTTCACTCATTTTAATTTTTTCACTTCGGCCTTAGCCATGCAACTCAAAAAAGCTGTCAACCAAATCTGAAATAACTAATCTACGCTGAAATCTAAAAAATTTAAACAGGTTCTAAAATAAAAAGAGGCTGTCTAAAAAGGTACATTTCGTCAACTTGAACTTGATTCAGGTTCTCACAAAAGACTAACACGTCACATTATGAGATTCTGAAATATCCCGAAGATTCGAGACAGAAGGACGATTAAAAATACTTTTCAGACAGCCTCTTTGTATATAATATTCTTCTATATAACGTCTATTAATACCTATAATGCTCAGGCTTGTATGGGCCTTCAGTAGCTACTCCAATATAATCTGCTTGATCCTTGCGAAGCGTTGTAAGTTCGACGCCTATTTTTTCTAAATGCAACTTGGCCACTTTTTCATCTAACTTTTTTGGTAACATGTATACTTTGTTGTCGTATTTATCGCTATTGTTCCAAAGTTCTATTTGAGCTAAAGTTTGATTTGTAAATGAATTGCTCATCACAAAACTTGGATGTCCGGTAGCACAGCCTAAGTTTACTAATCGCCCTTCAGCTAAAATGATAATATCTTTTCCTTTAATCGTATATTTATCTACCTGAGGCTTAATGGTGTCTTTGGTATTTCCGTAGTTAGTATTTAACCAAGCCATATCAATTTCATTATCAAAATGGCCAATATTACAAACAATAGCTTTGTCTTTTAAAGCTTCAAAATGATGCCCTTGAACAATGTCTTTGTTTCCTGTAGTGGTAATTACAATATCAGAATTGCCAATTACGGTTTCTAAACGTTTTACTTCAAAACCATCCATTGCAGCTTGAAGCGCACAAATAGGATCAATTTCTGTTACGGTAACGATACTTCCTGCGCCTTTAAACGAAGCCGCAGTCCCTTTACCTACATCTCCATAACCACAAACAGTAACCCGTTTTCCTGCTAACATGATATCTGTAGCCCTTCTAACAGCATCTACAGCACTTTCTTTACAGCCGTATTTATTATCGAATTTAGATTTGGTCACCGAATCATTAACATTAATGGCAGGAAGGGGTAAGGTTCCGTTTTTAACACGTTCGTATAAACGATGAACTCCAGTTGTTGTTTCTTCAGAAAGGCCTTTAATTCCCGAAGCCAATTCAGGATATTTGTCCAAAACCATATTTGTTAAATCGCCACCATCATCAAGAATCATGTTCAAAGGTTTTTTGTCTTTTCCAAAGAATAGCGTTTGCTCAATACACCAATCGAATTCTTCCTCAGTCATATCTTTCCAGGCATAAACGGCTGTTCCAGCATCGGCAATTGCAGCGGCTGCCTGGTCTTGAGTAGAGAAAATATTACATGAACTCCATGTCACCTCAGCACCCAATGCCTGTAGGGTTTCTATTAAAACAGCTGTTTGAATCGTCATGTGTAAACAACCCGCAATACGAGCCCCTTTTAGAGGTTGTGTATTTTTAAACTCTTCACGAAGACTCATTAAGCCTGGCATTTCAGCCTCTGCGAGTTCAATTTCTTTTCTTCCCCATGCAGCAAGAGAAAGGTCTTTTACCTTATACGGTGCGTAAGTAACACTTTTTGTACTCATTTTTATTTTTTTTAAAGCGAACAGCTTTGGCTAAACCTACCAAAAAGGTTAATTTCGTTTACTTAGGCTGCCCATTAATATTAAGCGAATTATGTTAAATATAAAGGATAGCAAAGATAATCAATAAGTTCGAGATATATAATGCCACTTTATAAAACCATTGCTGTAAACTCACAAACTACTGTTAAAATATGGAAAATTACAGAGTCTTTTAATGCTTTAATGGCGCCATTAAATTTAAAAACTGAAAGTCTAGAAAGAGTTGGAGCTATGAAAAGTGAATTGCACCGTAGCGGTTTTATTAGTATTCGCCATTTACTAGCCGAATTTGGTTATGAAGACACTGATTTGTTTTACGATGTAAATGGCAAGCCACATTTAAAGGATGGCAAGCACATTTCTATAACCCATTCGTTTACTTTTTCGGCGGTTATCATTGGGAATTCTGAAGTGGGGATTGATATTGAGAAACAAAGAAAAAAAATTGCTATCATTGCCAAAAAATTTATTGGTTATGAGTTTAAATACCTTTCTGAAACTGATAAAGACTATGTTAAAAAATTAACGGTTATTTGGGGAATTAAAGAATCACTATATAAGTTATTTGCAACACCAGGGATGCTTTTTAAAACCCATTTTTTAGTGATTCCATTTTCAATAAAAGACCAACAAACTGTAGCTTGGATTGATTATAAGGATCGTAAATATAGATATGATACTCACTTTTTAGAGTTTGAAGGATTTACTTGTGCCTACGTTTCTGTTTAAATGAAAAAAGTATTAGAACATATAAAAATAGAGACGCGGCAAAAAAGAAAGCTTTTAGCCGTATTAATAGATCCAGACAAAATGGATTTAAAGTTGTTATCGCAATTTATAGATAAAGTAAATCAATCTATAATTACTCATATTTTTGTTGGAGGAAGTACTGTTGATAGGGGAATGACCCAAAAATTAGTTTCCGCATTAAAACCACTAACCCATTTGCCATTAGTGCTGTTTCCTGGAGATGTTAGCCAAATTTCAACCGCGGCAGATGCTTTATTGTTTTTATCATTATTATCTGGTAGAAACCCAGACTACTTAATTGGCAAACATGTAGAAGCAGCTTCTTTACTTAAAGATAGCGCTTTGGAAATAATTCCAACAGCCTATATTTTAATTGAAAGTGGCAAAGAAACCGCCGTACAAAACGTTACTAAAACACAACCTTTAAGCGATATAAGTACCATTGTAAATACTGCAAAAGCTGGCGAATTATTAGGCATGCAATTAATATACCTTGAGGCAGGAAGCGGCGCTAAACAGCCTATTAATAAAAAGACCATCGCCTTAGTTAAAGCAACTGTAAATTGCCCTCTTATTGTTGGAGGAGGAATAAGAAGCAAAGACGCTTTAGATAAAGCCTATATTGCTGGTGCAGATATGGTCGTTATTGGAACTGCTTTTGAGCAAAATAAATCGTTTTTTAAAGAGTTAAATAAGTAACTTTGTGACTTGTTAAGCCCTACCTAAGGTTAATATTATTTTGAAATTGGGGGAATAAAAAGAACTATCTAAGACCATTAAAATTGAAATTCACAGAAAAGGAGATACAGCAAATAAAAAGTAAGGGGTTAACCCAGGAAAAAATCATTAATCAATTGACGATTTTTAAAAAAGGACTGCCTAAAATTAATCTTAAAGAAGCAGCGTCTATTAACAATGGTATTTCTGTAATAGATGAAAAAAGTAAAAACGACTTTATTTTCTATTATGAGTATAAGCGAAATAAAATAGCCATTCTAAAATTTGTTCCTGCCTCTGGAGCGGCCACTCGAATGTTTAAATTTTTATTTGAATTTTTAGAAAAACACAATCCAAATAAAGAAACCATAAATGCTTATATTAATAAGCATAAAGCTTCAGAAGTCTTACTGTTTTTAGTAGGTATAGAAAAACAACCGTTTTACGAAGACGTATTAAAAAAAACGAAGATTCGTTATCCAAACTATGACTCTTTTTCTAACGACGACAAAGTATTAACACTAATTAAAATGTTGCTAGATAAGGACAAATTAAATTACAGCTTTGTCCCAAAAGGCCTATTCCCATTTCATAAATATAAAGACCATATTGCTTCAGCTTTTGAAGAGCATTTATTTGAAGCCGCTTTATATGCATCATCTAATGGAGTTGCTAAACTTCATTTTACAATTTCTGAACAGCATAAAACTGTTTTTGAAAGTGAATTTAAACGCATTCAAAATATTGTCGAAACCAAAACAAAAACCAGTTTTAAAATTTCGTTTTCTTATCAAAAAAAATCGACAGATACTATTGCTGTTAATTTAAATAATGAGCCCTTTAAAAATGAAGATGGAAGTTTGTATTTTAGACCCTCTGGCCATGGTGCGTTATTAGAAAATTTAAATGATTTAGATGCCGATTTAATATTTATTAAAAATATAGATAATGTTGTCGTTTTTCAATATGAAGAAGAAGTGGCGCAATATAAAAAAATGCTAGCGGGTATTTTATTAAAAATTCAAGAAGAAACGTTTGCGCAAATAGAAAAACTTATCAATTTAAAATTAAATGAAGAAGAACTAAACACTATTGCCCAATTTTTAAGAGCTAAGCTTAATGTTGTGGTTTCTTCAGAATTTGAAAAATATTCTAATTCGTATAAGATAGATTATTTACTAGAAAAATTAGATCGCCCAATTCGGGTTTGCGGAATGGTCGTTAATGAAGGGGAACCTGGTGGGGGGCCATTTTGGGTAAAAGATGAAAGTGGAAACATCTCATTACAAATTGTAGAATCGTCTCAAATAAACAAAGCAGATAAGCACCAGAAAAGTATTTTAAAAAATGCGACTCATTTTAATCCTGTCGATTTAGTATGTGGGATTAAGAATTATAAAGGCGAAACATTTAATTTGCAAAAGTATGTAGATTCTAAATCTGCTTTTATTACGACTAAAACACTAAAAGGAAAACAATTAAAAGCTCTGGAACGTCCAGGTTTATGGAATGGTGGGATGGCTTTTTGGAATACTATCCTTGTAGAGGTTCCTTTAGTCTCTTTTAATCCTGTAAAAACAATAAATGATTTAATTAAGCCCGCCCATCAAATTGTATGAGTTTTGATAGAGTACAATTAAAAAAAGAACTAAAGTTTAAAGCCATTCGAAGTTCTGGTAGTGGTGGGCAACATGTTAATAAAGTGGCTTCTAAAGTAGAGTTAAGCCTAAACATAGAGACTTCGACTAGTTTTAATATGGCGCAAAAAGAACGATTGTTGTCTAAACTAAAAACACGATTAACTAAAGAAAACATACTAATTATTCAGTGTGAAGAAACTCGAAGTCAACATAAAAATAAGGAACTAGCAATAAAACGCCTTGTCTCGATAATAAACGAAGCATTAATCATTCCCAAACAGCGTAAACCAACAAAAATACCTAGGGCTGCCATAAAAAAACGGCTTAAAAATAAGCGATTGCAGTCTGAACGTAAGCTAAGCAGAAAAAAACCTAAAACAGATTAACAGAAAGATCAGCATAGATTTCTCATTAACAAGAGTTCGACCTAAGGATTTAGAATGAAAAAGCCGTGAAATTGAGTGATTTTTCAAAGTGAAACGAATAAAAATGGTATCGAAATTAGGCTTTTGATTGAAAATTTATTGGTCTTCGATACAATTTTCTATCGAAAATCACTCTGACTGACGTAAATTTTCTTATATCATGAAATCACGTTAATTATTAAAAACGCGAATAATATTTCCTCTTACTTCAACAAAATAGCGTGTTAAAGGGAATTGCCCAGTGGTACCCTCTAGCGGCAAACCATTAGAGAGTTCATAAGAATTTCCATCATCGCAAGCACATGAAGCAATTGCATTTTCAACGTCAAGTTTGGCACAAGAGCTAATCATATGATTTGGGTCTGTTAATTCAAAAGCACTATAATTATTCCCTCCACTAAAAAACACAACAATCCCATTAATCCCATAATTACCCTCATCTAAAACAATGAAATTTCCTGCAAAACGCAATTGATTATACTGGGGTAAATTAGTGTTTATTAAGCCTCCAGTATCAAAAACGGCTCTGGGAATATTGGGATTACCATTTTGATTATCATTATCATCACTTTTATTGCACGAAGAAACAATAATGAGAATAAAAGATAAATATAAAAAGGACTTTTTCATTACAAAAACAAGTGATTTTATTAGTATGCAATTTACGACAAAAGGGCTATTAAAAGTAAATATTTTGTATATTTGATAATTAGATCTCGTGTAAACGAGATTTTTTGCGTTAATCCCTCACGCGTTTGTAAATTTAGTGATAAATGTGTGACATATTTATGTTATTTAACGAAGAAATTATGAGTAAAGTATCTTATTATACCCCAGAAGGTTTAAAAAAGCTTAGAAATGAGTTAAAACAATTAAAAGATGTAGAGCGTGTAAAAGCGTCGAGAGCTATAGCAGAAGCCAGAGATAAAGGAGATTTAAGTGAAAATGCAGAATATGATGCGGCTAAAGAGGCTCAGGGTATGCTTGAAATGCGTATTTCTAAATTAGAAGACCAATTGGCAGGTGCTAGAGTTATAGACGAATCTCAAATGGATACTTCTAAAATATTGGTTTTATCTAAAGTAAAAATTAAAAACCAAACCAATGGTATGGAAATGGTTTATACCTTGGTTGCAGATGGTGAGGCCGATTTAGCTTCTGGTAAAATATCGGTTAATTCTCCAATAGGAAAAGGCCTTTTAGGTAAAAGCGTTGGTGATGTTGCAGAAATTCAAGTCCCTAAAGGAATTATAAAGTTTGATATTATAGAAATTTCCAGATAAAAGCTATTGTTTTTTTTAATGAAAAACCAATTGTTTTTCTATTTTTTGAGAATCACATATTTTTATCTTATAAAAATTGAAACTATTAAATTTTATACCTATTCTTACTATATTTACATATGATCTAATAAATTGCTATGCCTTCAATTTTTACTAAAATCGTTAATAAAGAGATCCCTTGCTATAAGGTGGCAGAGACGAATGAGTTTTTAGCTTTTTTAGATGTTAATCCAAATGTAAAAGGACACACGCTTTGCATTCCTAAAAAGGAGGTTGATAAACTATTTGATTTGGATGAAAACACTTATAATGGGTTAATGTCATTTTCTCGAAAAGTAGCTATGGCTATAGAAAAAACTGTTAGTTGTGAGCGAGTAGGAATGTCTATAATAGGTTTAGAAGTACCTCACGCTCATGTTCATTTAATTCCTTTAAACACCCTAGATGACGCACGATTTATTCGAAAAGAAACGCTAGACACAAATGAGTTTGCAGCCATAGCAAAAGAAATTAGCGCTAATTTTTAAAAAATAGAAAAGCGGCAGTTCCCGAAATTCCTAAAATTATAATTACAAAAATAATCCAAAATATTTTTTTAAACTTAAACGATGAACTTTTAGGTTGAAAAGCCTTTTTTTGATAGTCGAAAACACGTTCAATATCATCAGTCCATTGTATGGGATATATTGTCGTTTCACATTTTTTACAAGCAATTTCATGCGCGACTTCTTGCGTTAAAGACTTATAAAAAGCGGTTTCTTTAAAGCGTTGTTTAAAGGTTAACTGCAAGCCTTCATTATTAAAGCATTCAGGACAGTTGTTATTAAGCGGCACTTCTTTTATGGTATGAAATTTTTTAGGCATAACTATATAAGTTTAAGCATAATTTGCATGGTGGTTCCTTTATCTATTTCAGAATGTAAAACTTTAATTTTTCCATCATGAAAATCCTCAACAATACGTTTAACAAGAGATAAACCTAGTCCCCATCCTCTTTTCTTCGTAGTGTGACCAGGTTCAAAAATGGTATTAAAATCTTTTTTAAGAATTCCCTTGCCTGTATCTCTAACAATAATTTTTACATTTTTTTCAGTAGGCGATATTTTAACAGTAAGCTTTCCTTTTCCCTTCATGGCATCAATCGCATTCTTTACTAAATTCTCGATAGTCCAACTGTATAATTGTTTATTTAAATTTACAAAAATATCGCTTTCGGGAACAATTAATTCAAATTCAATAAGTTTTGAAGATCTTGTTTTTAGATAATCATAGGCTTCAATAGTCTCGGTTATAATGTTTGTTTTTTCGAGTTTGGGTAAGGAGCCTATCTTACTAAAACGTTCAGTAATAGTCTGTAATCTACTTATATCTTTTTCTATTTCTACAATATAGTCGGGATTTGTATTCTCGCTTTTTAAAATTTCTGTCCAGCCAATAAGCGACGACAGTGGCGTCCCTATTTGATGCGCCGTTTCCTTAGCCATCCCCGACCATAATTTATTTTGAACTGCAGTTTTAGAACTGTTATAAAACAAATAAACAACGGCACCAAATAAAACTATAATTAATAATAATGCTAATGGGTAATATTTTAATTTATTTAATAAAGGGGAATTACCATAGTATAATGTAACGATAACTTTACCATTGTATTTCACAGCTATGGGTTCATTTTCTTTTTTAAATTTTGTAATTAAGTGTTTTATATATACTGAGTCTTTTGCTTTATCTTCACTTATATTTCTACAATCAATGGCTTTGTCTTGATTAATAATAATCATGGGATTCGACCTATTACTGGCAATAATTTTTAAAGCTAGGTTGCTAATGTTATGATCTAAGTCTTTACTCTCAGTTATTTCTTTCTGCGCATGCGACCAATTTTCCATTTTTAGTCGTTCTTCTGCTTTAAAATTTTGAAAAAAAGCATAAGTGTTCCATAGAATTAGCGAAATAATTAGAAACGACGCAATAATAATAATCCAACGAACCAGATAGCGGTGTTTGGTAAAAAACATTGGCAATTAATTTAGTTCTCAATATAATGCAAAATCTGTTAATAATATTGTACTTGAAGTCATCAAATCGTTTTTAGTTGAATAAGAGATTAATTACATTTGCTAAAACAGATAGTGATGACGTCTTTTGAACCTAAAGATTTGGCCATTGGAAAATTACATGGGTATTTATTAAGCGCAGTAGCCCCTAGACCAATAGCGTTTGCCAGCACTATAAGTACTGAGGGCATTCCAAATTTATCACCGTATAGTTTTTTTAATGTGTTTAGCGCTAATCCGCCCATATTAATTTTTTCGCCAGCAAGGAAGGTTAGCGATAATAGCGTAAAACACACTTTGGAGAATGCTGAAAACACTAAAGAAGTTGTTATTAATGTAGTGAATCATGACATTGTTCAACAAATGTCTTTAAGTAGTACCGCATATGCTAAAGGTGTTAATGAATTTAAAAAAGCTGGATTAACCATGCTAAAATCAGATTTAGTAGCACCCTTCCGAGTGGCCGAGTCGCCGGTTCAATTTGAATGTAAAGTCAATGACATTGTGAAATTAGGAACGCAAGGCGGCGCTGGAAATTTAGTGATTTGTGAGGTGGTTAAATTGCATATAAGTAATGCTGTTTTATCTGAGGATGGCAAAATAGACCAGCACAAAATTGATTTGGTTTCCAGAGCTGGAGGCAGTTACTATAGTAGAGCAAAATTAGGTTTTTTTGAAATTCCAAAGCCTTTATCTACATTAGGAATGGGTGTAGATGCGTTACCAGAGACGATTAGAAAAAGCACCATACTTACGGGTAATGACCTGGGGATGTTAGGAAATGTTGAAAACCTGCCAACTAAAAAAGATATTGATGCTTTTGTAGCCAAGCATAATATAGATAAAACACTAAGTTTAGAAGAAAAACATAAAAAAGCTCAAAATTATCTTAGTTATGGCGATATAAAAAGTGCGTGGAATATGTTATTATCGTAAAAAAACAATATATTTAAAAAGGTAAAAATAAAGACCTGTTAAAAGAAACAATTAGAGAACAGAAATAAATAATAATTTAATAATGGAAGTACAAGGAAAAATAAAGCTTATTGGTGAAGCTCAAACGTTTGGAACTAATGGGTTTAGAAAAAGGGAATTAGTAGTTACTACAGAGGAGCAATACCCGCAACATATATTAATTGAGTTTGTTCAAGATAAATGTGAATTGTTAAACAATTTTCAATTAGGGCAAGATGTAAAAGTGAATATTAATTTAAGGGGACGAGAATGGGTAAACCCTCAAGGCGAAACTAAATATTTTAATTCTGTTCAAGGTTGGAGAATAGAAAGTGTTCAAACTGGTGCACCAGTAGCAACGCCAGAGGTCCCACCAGCGCAAGCCTTTGAACCTGTGTCTGACTTAAAAGAAGATGAACACGATGATTTACCATTTTAAACAGTATTTTACAGATAGCCTATCTAAAATACTCAAGTAAATTTTCTAAAAAAAGCCTTGTTTAGTAATGACAAGGCTTTAAAGTCTGTGGTATTTATTAGTCTTTACTTACAAACTCAAAAAAAGCAATGATGAAATAAGTTTATAAAATAAAAACTACTTATAAATGTCGTGAAAATGATATCATTTTCAAAACAAGCCCCTGATATTTAACATTTTAATAATTCAAATGAAATTTTTAACCGCTAAAAGCCCATTTCCTGACGTCTCTGAAGCTTCAGAAGAAGGTTTATTAGCTGTAGGTGGAGATTTGTCGACAGATCGTTTATTGTTAGCATACAAAAGCGGTATTTTTCCTTGGTTTGAAAATGATCAAACCATTTTGTGGTGGTCTCCAAATCCAAGATTTGTTTTATTTCCAAGTAAACTTAAAATTTCTAAAAGCATGAAGCAAGTGCTAAGAAATAAAACATTATCTGTAACTATTAATAAAAATTTTAAAGAGGTTATTACGGCTTGTTCTCAAATGGACAGAAAAAATCAAGAAAGCACATGGATTACAGCTGAAATGATTAATGCTTACACTAAATTACATGAATTAGGTTACGCCACCTCTGTTGAAGTTTGGAGAGACAAAAATTTAATTGGCGGATTTTATGGCGTTACGGTAAACAAAGATGTTTTTTGTGGGGAAAGCATGTTTTCAAAAGAATCGAATGCTAGCAAAATGGCTTTTATTACTTTTGTTAAAAACAATAATTACCAACTTATCGATTGTCAAGTCTACACCAAACACTTAGAAAGTCTTGGTGCCGAAAATATACCTAGAGAACTGTTTTTAAAACACTTACAGCTTCCCAAATAGAATTTATACCGCAATGCAAATTAATTAGGATTAAACCTCATTATATCTAAAACAATTTACTTCATGATCGTTAACCATCCCCGTTGCCTGCATATGCGCATAAACAACAGTACTTCCTACAAATTTAAATCCTCGTTTTTTTAAATCTTTACTAATGGTATCACTAAGCGGCGTGTTGGCCGGCGCATTTTTGTAATTTTTCAGGCTATTTTTTATTGTTTTTCCATTGGTAAATCCCCAAATGTATTTACTAAACGTACCAAACTCTTTTTGAACTTCCATAAATGCTTTTGCATTAGAAACCGTTGCCTTTATTTTAAGCTTATTTCTAATAATACCCGCATCTTCTAATAACTCATCTATTTTGTCTTGCTTATATTTTGCGATCGTAGTGTAATCAAAATTATCAAATGCTTTTCTAAAGTTTTCACGTTTTTTTAAAACCGTAATCCAACTTAATCCTGCTTGAAACGTTTCTAAAATTAAGAATTCAAATAACGCATCGTCATCAAAAATAGGAACGCCCCATTCTTTATCATGATACGCTTCATATAAAGGATCTCCTAGGCACCAGCCACATTTATGTTTTTCCATTTTAATTAGTTTTTTGAACGATTGTAGTCGTAAATTTTTAAAATCACATATAGTCCCATAATAATATATCTTACTTTGTATAAAGAAAAGTTTCCTACCAGTTGGTAATCGGGAAATAAATTAAAATACTTACCACTTAGCAGTATTAAGAAACTAATAATTAATATCATTTGAGCAATTTTAATCATCGTTGTTTGAAAAGAATGTAAGATTATTGAAATACTGAGGACTAAGGTAAAAACTGAAAATTAAAATATACTAATCTAGCCCAAAATATTATGAGTGACGTGACAACTACCCATTTAAAGGACATTATTGAAAATAGTTTAAACCAAAGCATGTCTTACAAAGCTTACAGAGAATTAGTAAAACAATTAAGTGAAAGCAATTCTACGACTGGAGAAGATAAAACGGAAGCTTTAGCAAATTATACCCAACTAAACAATAAGAGAATGAAACGTTGGGATAAAACCGTAAAAGTCGATGACGCATCAGCTAATAAAATAGCGGCAATAACTAAAAAAATAACTTGGCTAGTACTAACAGAAAGCTGGTGTGGTGATGCCGCACATCTTATGCCCGTAATGAATAAGCTAGCAGAGTTAAATGATCATATCGACTTTAAGGTAGTGCTTAGAGATGAAAACAACGCTTTAATGGATCAATTTTTAACCAATGGCGGAAAATCGATTCCTAAACTCATCATGATAGACAATGAGTCTAAAACGGTAATTAATACTTTTGGACCAAGACCTAGTGAGGCGACTAATTTAGTAAAAGCTTATAAAGCAAAGCATGTAAAACTCACTCCAGAGTTTAAAGAAGAGCTTCAGCATTGGTATAATAAAGACAAAGGACAAAACGCTATAAAAGACTTAATCCATTTATCTAGCGAATAAAATAGCACCCGCTATTGTGATCTCAATTCTAATTCCACGATAGATTCGTGTAAATTAATCTTTTGTTTAAATACTAATTTAATTTAATCGGTTTTTGGCAAAGATTGTATAAAATCGTTTATCGTTAGAGCATCAGTAACCGAAAAGTCTCCTATTCTAGTTCGTCTTAGCGCTGATAAATGCCCCCCACAATTTAACGCTTGACCAAAATCATGAGCCAATGTCCGTATATAGGTGCCTTTACTGCAAACAACTCTAAAATGAACATTTAGATGGTTTACTTTGGTAATTTCAAAATCCTCAATGGTTATTTTACGAGATTTAATCGTTACTTTTTCTCCGGCTCTTGCATATTCGTATAAACGTTTCCCTTCTTTTTTTATAGCAGAAAAAATAGGAGGCAACTGTTCAATTTCTCCAATAAATTGATTAACTGTTTCTTTTATTAAAGGAGTACTAAGGTGCGACGTTGGAAAGGTATTATCAATTTCAGTTTCTAAATCATAAGAAGGGGTGGTGCTTCCTAAAACAATGGTTCCTGTATATTCTTTTATTTGCCCTTGAAACCGATCAATCTGTTTGGTCATTTTACCAGTACAAACCACTAATAATCCCGTTGCTAAAGGGTCTAAAGTACCGGCATGACCCACTTTAATTTTTTTTATATTGTAGGCTTGACGTATTTCCCAGCGCAATTTATTTACCACCTGAAAAGAAGTCCAGTGTAAAGGCTTGTCAATTAATAAGACTTGTCCAGATAAAAATGCTTCGGCGGTTTTAATTAAAGTCATTTTACGAGTTTAAAACCGAAAATAAGATCCCTACAATACCTACAATAGCGCAATAAATAGAAAAATAAGTAAGTTTGCTTCTTTTTACTAATTTTATCATCCAGGTACAAGCAAATAAACCAGAAACAAAAGCCGCTATAAAACCTATAGATAAGGCGGTAATATTTTGACTTTCAAAAGAAAGTTCGCCAGCTAAAACATCTTTTGCTATTTTTCCAAAAATAAGAGGAACGACCATTAAAAAAGAAAAACGTGCCGCTTTAGTCTTGTCATTTCCTAATAATACAGAGGTAGATATTGTAGCACCACTTCTCGAAATTCCTGGTAGCATTGCTATGGCTTGAGAAATACCTATAATGAAAGCGTTTTTAAAAGTTATTTTTTTACTGGTATCTGTTGCTTTATCTGCAAAAAACAGTAATACCGCAGTGATGATAAGCATAAAACCAACCAACATGATATTATTAACAAATAATTGTTCCAGTTGTTTTTCAAAAAACAAACCAACAATAACAGCGGGAATCATAGATATCATAATTTTTGCAATAAATTTAGTGTCTTCATTCCAAGTGAAAGAAAATACCCCTTTAAGAATTTCGAAAACCTCTTTTCTAAATACAATTATAGTGCTTAAGGCAGTAGCAAAATGGAGTATCACAGTAAAAAGCAAACTTTCTTCTGGTAAAGAACTATCCCCCAAAATGGCTTTTCCTAATTCTAAATGACCACTAGATGAAACAGGTAAAAACTCGGTAAGTCCTTGAATTATGCCTAAGATGATTGAATCTAAAATATCCATTTGGCAAAAATATGCAAATAGAGTTATGAAAAAAGTTTATGAGTTGGAATTTTTGTCATCCGGATTTAATAAAATGGCGTAAATCTGTATTCCAAAACCAATTAACACCAAAGTAGGTGCCAATCTAATACGTCTAAAATTAAAAATCTCTGGGTTAAAAACATTAGGGTCGTCGCTTCCTCCTCCGGACATTAAAATAAATCCAAGTGCAATACATGCTAAACCAATAAACATAAACTTATAATTTCTTTTGCTAAAAATAAAATCGCTTTTAGCCTTTTCTTTGCGCTTTTGTTCTCCCATTATTAATTTAATTCTGTAAAAAACCCATTTCCAATAGTTATTCGGGCAATCTATTCTAATATAATTGTCTCCCCAAACGGTTTTGGTAAATGCAAAGTAACGGTTTTATTTAAAATTCTAGCCTTAATAGCCTCTAAATTTAAACCACAAAATCTGGACTTAATATAATCGTGGCGCCTTGCTTGTTACTAATGACCATTTCCTTAGACCCTTTTGGCTTAGGTTTATCATCGTTCTTGTATAGTTATTACATTTTTATTCTGCAATCTTATTCATTATAATATGAGAAGATTGAATCTGAAAAATGTAAAGACAACTAATAAACAGGTTGTAATCACACAGCCAATTTTTTTAGATTTTTATAGACCATTATAAATTTCTGGTTTATTCAAAAGTTTTTACTGCAGTATCTTCATGAAAAACAATATTATTTTTTTTGTTCTTTGTTTTATTAATATCTTCTGGCTTTGTGAGTAGTAATGTTAGTACTACTACAACAAATCCGGCTACAACAAATGTTACTCGTTTCATAATTGTTAGTCATTTTAAATTAATAGAGTATTCGTAATTATTGCTTGGTCGTTTGATTATTATAAATATAACAATGATTTTGTTAAACTTTAATAAATTTAATGTTAAATGCCGTTAAAAATCAGCAAGTTAATTGATGAAGTGCGTTTGTTTTCTTAGTCCTAATAAGGCAATGCGTCTTGAAGGTCTTTAAAAAAGGACTCAAAATAAATTAAAGAATTCATTTTGAATATATTCCTAATTATCAAATACCGTTCTAACGTTTCTTGTATGGTACGTTTGCTTCCCGAAAGGAGCACATGCATTATACAAATTGTTGTAGTGTCGTAATTTTATGCGGACTTGGGATTCACTTGGATTTGTCCACCAATTGCTTTTAAAACTTTCATGATTGTAGCAAACTGCGGTTTAGCTCCTTCTGATAGTGATTTATACAAACTTGGCCTACTCAAACCTGTTTCCTCTGCAATTTTTGTCATTCCGATTGCTTTTGCTATATGTCCGATTGCATTAATTATATCCGCATTATTGCCTTCTTCCAAAACTGTATTTAAGTATTCTGCAATCATTTCTTTACTTTCCAAATAATCTGCTATTTCAAATCTTGAAGTTCCCATTTTCTATTTATTTAATTTTTTCCAAATTTCTTTCGCTTTTGCAATGTCCTTTTGTTGAGTTGATTTATCTCCACCAATCAAAAGAACAATTACTTTTCCTCCCATTTCTCTGAAATAAACTCTGTAGCCTTTCGCAAAATATATCCGCATTTCTCGAATTCCGTCGCCAACAGTTTTGCAATCACCAAAATGCTCGTCAGTTTCTAATTTTTGAATTCTGAATAATATTTTCGCTTTTGCTTTAAAGTCTTTGAGCCTTCTTAGCCACTTGTCAAATTCAGTTGTCTTTTCAATAAAGAACATAAATATTGTATCCAATTGGATACAAATATAAGAAAAAATTTGGATAATCTACTTCGGAATTAAGTTTTCAGCAGAATGGTCATAATGCACCGCATCTTTGAAATAAGCCTAATAAAGGCTCTTTTTTAGGCGGTATTGTATTTCTCCAAAATAAACAAAAACCATTCATTAATAAAGCTGGTCTGTTTTTAAATTTAGAAAACGTTGTGTAGCAAAAAACGTAGAAACCCATGTAATGACTATCCCAAGTAGAAAAATACCCAGAAAAAGGAGTACAATAAAAAGTGGGGCTCTTAAAAAATCTAACTCAGGGAAAGTTTTATCAATGTAATACAATACAATTCCCATACCCACAAGCGCAAGGATTGCTCCAATAATACCAAGTCTTACGCTACTCCAAATAAACGGTTTTCTAATAAAGCGCTTGGTGGCACCCACCATTTGCATGGTTTT
>CALDCO010000034.1 GCA_937937185.1 uncultured Flavobacteriaceae bacterium | reverse complement strand
GGTTTTAAGTTTAATCTCCTTAGGAATGTAATGTTGCGCCCATATTTGACCATGGGGATGCGGATTACTACATCCCATAATATCGCCTCTATTTTCGAATATTTGAACGTTATTTATATAAGATATTTGCCCTAATTCGCTATATTCTTTTTGCCAAGTTTCTATTACTTTTTCAATGTCTTGAATTTGCATTTTAGAAAGCGTTAAAGAATGATTAGGAGAAAAACAAACCACTTTACAAATCCCCTTTTCAACTTGCGCTTCAAGTAAACCCGATTTGTAGTGATCAAGTGCGACATCAGATTTTAAAGCAGCAAAGTCGTTTTTAAAAACATAAGTATGTTCGTAATTAGGGTTAACATCGTTACTAGCTCTGGTATTACCAGGGCATAAATAACAATGTTCATCATAGGCTAAGGTTACACTTTTATGGTCTTCTTCTAGTTTGCCTTGCCATGGTCTTTTTGTTCTATGTGGCGATACTAATACCTCTTCCCCTGTTAAAATATTTTTTCTTATATGAGGCGCTGTAAATAATTTATTCATAATTCATGGGTGTTTTTAGCAAAAAGAAACCTTGGGTTAAATATTAAAAGTGTCGTTTTTACTATAAACTATTTTTTTTGAAAGTGTGGTTTCTTGACCAAAACTCGCTTTAATAATGGTCGTCGTATAATTCTCTTTTTTATTAATTTTTAGTCGTTTTAATAAAATTTGAGCCGTTTTTTCTCCAATATCTATGGCATGTTGGTCTATTATTATAAGTGAAGGGTGATTGTTTAATTGGGATTGATTGCAAAAAGCAATAACGGGTAATGACTTGCAAAGGTCAAAATCCATTAATTTAGCGGCATTAATAGTGCTTATAATTGCCTTTTCATTAACCCCAAAAACACCGTCTATGGCTTTAGATTTTAGGACTTCTGTTATCGACGCATTAAAATGATTACTATTAGAATGCCTTACAACCCACTTACTATTGTAGGGGATGCCATTATCTTGTAATGCTAATTTATACCCTTCTAAGCGCAATTGCCCCAACATGATATCATTTATAGTAGATACTAAAGCAATTTTTTTACACCCTTTATTAATTAAATGCTCTGTGGCTCGGTATGACGCTTGAAAATCGTCTATAGCCACTTTATCGCATTTAAAATCATTATTTATTCTATCGAATAATACAATAGGGAGCGATTTATTTATGATACTGTTAATATGATTAAAATTAGATTTAATATAGGTCTCTTTGGTTAAACACATAATGAGGCCATCTATAGAGCCATTAGACATCATGTTTACACATTTTATTTCTTTTTCTAAAGACTCGTGCGAAATGGAAGTAATAATATTATAGCCTTTAGCAGCCAGACTATTTTCTAAACCAATAAGGACTCTTGCAAAAAACGGATTTAATATGTTTGGAATAATAACCCCTATTGTTTTTGTAGTCCCTTTTCTTAAATTAATGGCATATTGATTTGGAACATAATTATAATGATTTGCTAGTGCTTTAACTTTTCGCTTTGTCTTGTCACTTATTTCATTATCATTTGCCAATGATTTAGAAACTGTAGAAACCGAAACATTTAAAATTTTAGCAAGTTCTTTTAATGTAATTTTCCCAGGTGCCATAATATCAATTTAGTAATGCAGAAGTCCCTCCACTAGGATTAACGACAATGGGCGTTAAGTCAATTCCAAAAGTCGCTTTATAAGCTTCAGAAACCTCTTTTACATAAGGCGCCACCGCATTTTTATGAATGAGATTAATCGTGCAACCACCAAAACCACCACCCATCATTCTGGATCCCAAAATGTGCTCATTAGATTTAGAATATTTAACTAAAAAATCTAATTCATCGCAACTCACCTCATAATCATTTTCAAGTCCGTCATGCGATTGGTACATGAGTGTTCCAAATGCTTCTAAATCGCCAGCTTTTAAATGTTCAGCGGCAGCGATAACTCTTGAATTCTCATTTATTACATAATGACACCTGTTATAAATTACAGAGTCCATATTGGCCCTAAACTCTTCTAATATCTCGAGCGTTACATGTCGTAAAGAGTTAATATCAGGATGTTTTTTCTGAATAATTTTCAAACCTTCTTCACACTCCATACGTCTGTTATTATACTCGCTGCTTGCTAAATTATGCGACACATTGGTATTCAATAGCAGGAATTGATAAGGTGAAATGTCTATGGGAATAAGTTCGTAATCTAAAGACTCACAGTCCAGTAAGATAACATGGTCTTTTTTACTCATTACCACAGCAAACTGATCCATAATACCACATTTAGTTCCAACGTAATTATGTTCGGCAGCTCTAGAAAGTTTAATTAGCGTTTCTAAAGATTGCCCAAGATTAAAAAGTGAATTTAAACCAACGGCCATTCCGCATTCTAAGGAGGCCGATGAACTTATTCCTGCTCCTATTGGTAAATCACTATCTATGAGGCAATCGAAACCTTCTATTTTGGTAGTAATTTTTTTAAGCTCGTGTATCACTCCCAAAACGTAATTTTCCCATTCTGTTTCGCTAGGTTTCACAGCATCTAAATCTAGTTCTAGAACGACATCGTAGCTTTTACTTTTAATATTGCATTTAGTAGGTGAACCGTTTTTTTTAAAATAAAAATAAATATTTTTATCAATTGCCGTGGGTAATACAAATCCGTTATTGTAATCTGTATGCTCACCTATGAGATTAATTCTTCCTGGAGAAACAATCTTTAAGTCTGGTTTAAAATCGTTAAAAACCGCTTTGTTTTGAATTATATGTTTGATAGGATTGGTAATTTTAGTATTAGTATTCTTTGCGCAATTTTTCTGCAAAATTAAGCAAATATAATTAAATATTTATAAGCGTAATATTTACGTTAATTATTTTTCCTTCTTAAAGAAAACCTCCTAATTTCATTTTTGCTAAATTTGATGAAACTAAACTTCTAAATAATGTCAAAAGACAGCTACAGTTCTCAAGATAAAATGCACCTCGCAACCGATTGTATTATCTTTGGTTTTGACAACGGCATCTTGAAACTATTAATCTTTAAACGCTCTATAGCTCCATACAAAGGGGCTTTTTCACTTATTGGCAGTTTTGTAAAAATAAATGAGAGTATAGATAGCGCTGCCGAAAGAGTTCTGGAAGAAATCACAGGATTAAAGAATGTTTACATGGAAGAACTCAAGACCTACAATAGTGTTCATAGAGATCCTGGAGCGCGTTGTGTATCGGTTGGTCAATATGCACTTATTAAAATTAATGATTACGATAAAGATTTGGTTGAAAAACACAATGCCATGTGGTATCCTTTTAACGAATTACCAGATTTAGTGCTGGACCACAACCAAATGGTGAAAGACGCCTTGGCCAGATTAAGACGGAAAACAAGATACCAACCCATAGGGTTTGAATTACTTCCTACTAAATTTACTTTGCCTCAATTACAGAGTTTATACGAGGCCATTTTTCAAAAAAAGATAGACTCCAGAAATTTTAGAAAAAAAGTACTTTCTTTTGGGGTGCTCATTAAATTGAATGAAAAAGACCGGTCAAGTTCTAAGAAAGGGGCTTTTCTGTATAAATTTGATCATGAAAAATATGAAGAATTAGTAACTAAGGGCATTAATTTTGAAGTTCGATCTTTTATAAATAATTATGAACCTATTATTTGATAAAATATTCGAATTAGGAAAATTAAGCTCAATTTCTAAGAACGAACAAATTGTTAATGGCGTCATAGAAGCCATTAATGCCAAATGGCTTAAAAAAGGAGATCGTTTGCCTTCAATTAATAATATGGTAGAAGGTATTGGCTTTGCTCGTAAAACAATTGTAAGAGCCTACGAAGAACTAAAAAAAAGAGGGCTAGTAGAATCAAAAAACTTTAAAGGCTACTACATCGCCAGTGTAAATACTAAAGTTAAATTAAAAGTAGCATTACTTTTATATGCATTTCATACTTTTCAAGAAGATTTTTACAACATCTTTAGAAAAGAATTAGGAAAAAAGTACCATATAGATGTTTTTTATCATCACAATAACTTAGAAATATTTAAAAATATTATTTCTACAATAACAGGGAAGTACGGTATGTATGTGATTGCGCCAATACAGTCTGTAGAAACTCCTAAATTATTAGAGAAATTTCAATCGGAAAAACTATTAATTATAGACCGATTTGTAAAAATGCCTCAAGACTACTCCTACATAGCTCAAGAATTTGAAAACTCGACATACAATCGCCTCGTAGACCTCTCTACTGCCATTAAAAAATATAAAAAAATGGTCCTTTTTTTTAAGGAAAAAACAGATTATCCACTAGGTATAAAAAAGGCATTTAAAAAGTTTATTATCGATTATAAGATTAATGGTTGTATCGAAAAAAGTTACAATCAGGGCAGTGTAAAGAAAAATACACTGTATTTTTTTATTAGCGATAATCATTTATGGGAAGTATTAAGAGACTGTAAGTATGCCGAATATAACATAGGGCATGATGTTGGGATTTTAGCACATAACGATAATACGGTTAAGGAAATTATCTTTGGTGGCATTACTACCATTTCAGCAGATTTTAAGGAAATGGCAAGAGAGTCGGCAGCTTATGTAAAATACAAAACCAGAATTCATAAAATAATCCCTTCTGAAACTAAGCGGCGAAATTCACTATAACGCATTCGAGGCTCTACCAGACTACTAATTACATAATCAAGCACATCTTTTTTTATTAATTTGATAATTAAGTTAAAAATATGTCTATATTTGTAAGTAGCATAGTGTATCATAGTTTTTAAATTAATTAAGTCAAACTATTTTTTATACAACATGAAAAGCGCACATAATTTTAAATTTTAAAATATTCAATAAACAATTTAATCCATTAAAAAACCCTCTTTAAAATATGAATAGAAATTTAATTAAACGGCTGTTTTTTGTAGTTATAAACTTACTCAGTTTTATTGTTATTGCTCAAACAGCATCAGTTTCAGGAACCGTGTTGGATGGAGATTTACCGCTCCCAGGTGTAAATATATCTGTAAAAGGCACCTCTAACGGCACCACTACAGATTTTGATGGTAACTACATTTTAAATAATGTAGAAAGTAATTCAACTATTGTTTTTAGTTATGTAGGATATGCTTCTCAGGAAATAGTGTATGAGGGACAAAATCCTTTAAATGTTAATTTAGTAGAAGATGCCGCTGCTCTCGAAGAAGTGGTACTTATTGCCTATGGGACTTCTAGTAAAAGAGAGCTTACGGGTTCGGTAAGTTCTATTAAAGGAGAAGATGTTGTAAATATCATAGCGAGTAACCCTACTACTGCTTTACAAGGGAAACTATCTGGGGTTCAGGTAGAGAGCTTCGGTGGCCAGCCTGGGGGTACTGCCAATGTCTTTATACGAGGGGTAAACTCACTTAGTAATGCAGCACCTTTATACGTTGTAGATGGTTTATTTGTCGATAATTTAGATTATATAAATCCTAAGGATATTGAAAACATTTCTGTTTTAAAAGATGCCGCCTCTGCTGCTATTTATGGCTTAAGATCTGCTAATGGCGTGGTGGTTATTTCTACCAATCATGGTAAAAAAGATAAAGCTTTAGAAGTAAGATTTACTTCTCGAGCCGGAGTAGATACCCCAAGCAGGAAATTGGATTTTATCGATGGCAGGCAGTATACAAATTACTTAAACCAACGGTTTGTAAATGATGGTTCTTCGACGGTTTTAAGTTGGAATGGTATTGATACCGATTGGCAAGACGAATCGATACAAGCAGGTATTGTAGAAGAATATGGGGTTTCATTATCTGGCGGTGGTGAACAATCGTCGTTTTTTGGCTCGGCAAACTATTTTAACCAAGACGGAATTTTAGTAGGTTCTGGCTTTAGAAGGCTGAATGCGCGATTTAACAGTGATCACAATTTTGGGCGATTTAAATTAACCCAATCTTTAGGAGTTACCGAAGGCCGTTTACAGGAAAACAATTGGTACGGTTTCGATGGCACTACGGCGCCTACTATTGCCTTATCGAATCCCAATTTTGAAGGGGGTTTTGATGGGCCTTCTGAAGCCGTCGAGGGTCCAGGAGGTGTTAATCAATTTGCATTGGCCAGTTTAGAAGAAAATTTAGAAACAACAAGAACCTTATTTGGTAGCCTTAAACTAGATTATGATCTAACAGAAAACTTAACCTTCTCCTCTAGTTTAGGATTAGATTATACGAATAGAATTAATTTTCAATTCACACCCACATACGAATTAACGAATCCAGATAATGCAGTAGACCCCGTTCGAAATATTAATGATTTAAATGATTTGACTGATTTTAGACAAACAGATTCGAATTTAATATTTGAACCAACACTTTCCTACAACAAAAGGTTTGGAGAACACAAGGTTTCAGGATTATTAGGAAGTACCTATTTTAGAGAACGCCAAACAAGCACAGGCGTTTACGGCCAAGGAACGCCTTCAAACGATATAAAAGTAGTTTCCGCATTACCCACAAATTCAATAAACGCGCTTTTAGGAGAAGACAATACAGGGATTCTTATTTCGTATTTTGGGCGTTTAAATTATAACTACAGCGGGAAGTATTTTCTTTCTGGAACATTAAGACGAGACGCTTCGTCTCGTTTTGAGGGTAGCGATAATCAAGTCGCATTTTTTCCATCGGTATCTGGCGCTTGGAATCTTAGTAAAGAAGATTTTTGGAGCTCAGAAAGCTTTAATTATTTAAAGTTAAGAGCTTCATATGGGGAATTAGGATCTACAGTTGACGAATTTTATCCAGCTGAAGGCATCTTTAGTATTAATTCTGGAACTACCTTTGGTAGTGGTCCTGTAAATGGAATTGCTCAAACGGTGTTAACCGATGAAAATTTAACTTGGGAAACGACCAAAACTTTTGATGTTGGCTTAGATGCTTCTTTTTTAGGCAATAAAATAAATATTTCAACAGATTATTATTCTAAAACTATTGAAGATGTGTTAGTTTTAGTCAACCTTCCTTCTACAACAGGGGTAAGTGCACCAGTAAGAACCAACGCGGGCTCTTTAATAAATAAAGGATTAGAGTTTAGTGGCGATTATACAAAATCTGAAGGCGATTTTACGTTTAAAGTGGGAACGAATATTTCATTTAATTTAGATAATAATGCTGAAGATATTCCAAACCCAATTTTAGGGCCAGGAATAGACGAAGATTTAAGAGTGGTGAACAGAACCGTTACCAATCAACCCATTGGGGCTTATTTTGGCTTTATAGTAGAAGATAGGGTTAATCCTGCTACGGGCGATTTTGTTAGAGTTGATGTTAACGGTGATGGGGTAATTACTGCAGATGATCAAACTATAATTGGCGATCCTACACCAGATTTCACCTACGGAATTAATTTTTCCGGTGCATACAAGGCTTTAGATTTCGCGTTGAGTTTTAATGGTGTTCAAGGCAATGAAATATATAATTTAAGTCGTTATTATAATATCTTGTGGCAAGATGGAGGGAAATTAAGTGAAGTATTAAATTCCTGGACACCAACTAATACCGATACTAATATTCCAAGGGCAACTATTTCAGATGCTGCAGGAAATAAAGCGCCTTCTTCTTTCTTTGTAGAAGATGGTTCTTATTTCAGATTAAAAAATATAGAATTTGGCTATACTCTAAAGAAGGGTGCTTTAGGTGAAAATTGGGTAAAAGACCTCCGTTTTTCCTTAAACATACAAAACGTGTTCGTTTTAACGAATTATTCGGGTTACGATCCAGATGTTGCCTCAACAAACGGTGGTCGCGCTAATTTAAATAGTGGTGTGCCAGGGTTACGCCCAGTGGTAAATCCATTACTTAGTCGTGGTTTAGATGCCAGAGCTTATCCTAACGCAAGAACGTTTACGATGGGTATTCAAGCCACATTTTAATTAAAAAAAATAGAATTATGAAAAAATACACGAATACAAAATTATTTTGGATCTCTTTCGGACTTATTGCAATCTTTTTTGTAGCCTGTTCTGGAGACTTATTAAATCAAGAAAATAAAAACGCAAAATCTGTTGTTGGTTTTGGAGATGCTGTCGAAGATGTCAAATCTGCAATAAACGGGGCTTTTCATCCTATAACAGGCACTTTCTTTTGGGGAAGAATTATACACACAGGTGCGATGCTTCGATCAGACGAGTTTAATGTGTTCCCGTTTGGGAGCAATACTGCCATGTCCACATTTTTAGGAAACCCCGGCGATCGCTGGGCAACCGAGCCTTGGCAAGAACTTTATAAGTCGATTGCACGTTGTAACAATATTATAGTGAATGTAACTCCAGAAAAAATTCCAGATGCTGCGATAAGAAACAGCCTAGTTGGACAAGCTCACTTTTTAAGAGCTTTCGATTATTGGTATTTAGTTAATTTGTACGGAAATGTGCCCTTAGTTACAGATTTGCCAGATTTCGATAACCTACAAGTGCCTCAAGCTGCGCCTGCTGCAGTCTGGGAGCAAATAATTGCAGATTTAGAAATTGCAGAAAGCATGTTGCCAGCAAGTTGGACAGGTGAGGACATCGGGCGACCTACTTCTGGGGCAGCTCGTGCGCTAAGAGGGAAGAGTTATCTATACATGGGGCAGTGGTCCAATGCCCACACCACGTTAGACGATCTCGTGGGGCAATACAGCTTATTACCAGCCGCTCAATTTGGCGATAATTTTTCCACAACTAACGAAAACAATACAGAATCGGTTTTTGAATTACAATTTTTAGGTGCAGAAACCTTTGTTTGGGGCTCTGATATTGCTGGAACAGGTAGAATGGGTAATTACCATATCGATTACGCTCCACCAGCTAAATCGCCAGATAAAAGCCACGTGGTGAACCCTTGGTTAAGAAACTTATATGAAGCCAACGGAGATACTTTTAGAAGAAATGAAACAATAGCCTACGATTATCCTGGAGCTGTTGGGTATGCTGGAATTCCTTTCAATACCGATTTTTTAACTCCCAATGGCGATAATGAAACCGATATTGGTACAGCTAATGATGCTGGAGTCGAACCTATTTTTTCTAAGAAATATGCAGGAATGGATCTTGGAACAAGAGCTGAAGTCGATTTACTAGGAACCAACGTTGGAAATAATTGGAGAATTATACGATATGCCGATGTACTATTAATGTTGGCGGAAGCACTTAATGAAGATGGACAAACAAGCCAAGCGGGTGTTTTTGTAAATACGGTAAGAGAACGACCAGGTTCTGGGTTGTCTCCAATAGCGACAACATTAAGCCAAGCCGAGATGCGCCAAGCGATAATCGATGAGAGAGCCATGGAGTTAGCAGGAGAA
>CALDCO010000033.1 GCA_937937185.1 uncultured Flavobacteriaceae bacterium | reverse complement strand
ATTATAGATAATGTTTTTTCTACAGGTTCACCATCTGCCAATGCTTCGCCTTGTTTTGCTGTTTTTTGAAGTAAGCTTATTAACATAAATTGTTTTTTATTAGATAAATAACGTTATTTTTCACAATGCATCTTTACTATTCTAGTGACCTGTAAAAGAAAAAATGAATCATTTATTACATTAAAAATTTAAAAAATAATCTTAGTCAGGTGCTTTAAATTTAATAGGTAGATAATATGGTACTGTTACTGCTTTACCTTGTTGTTTTCCGGGTTTCATTTTTGGTAGCAGCCCAGTAACGCGTTTGGCTTCAGCTACCAGATCAGGATGCGGTGCTTTAGCTCTAATACTAACAACACGACCCGTTTGGTCTATTTTAAAGAAAATTTTGATATCAAGTATTCCTTTTAGCCCTAAATCGGAGGCTAAGTCTGTGTTAAATTTCTCTCCTAAAAAGGCTTTAATTTTACCACTCATGCATTTTTTCTTGGCCGCATTATCACCGCCTTCACAGCCAGGATATATAGGCACATTTTCTATTAAAGCAAAAGCCACTTCTTCACTTCCTCCTGAACCTTTTTTTGCGGCGGCGGCTGCGGCAGCTTTAGCATCAGCGGCGGCTTTAGCATCGGCAGCAGCTTTTGCGGCTTTAGCTTTATCTGCTGCTTTTTTTGCGGCGGCGGCTTTGGCTTCGGCAGCTTTTTTGGCAGCTGCTTTTTTTGCAGCCGCTGCTTTCTCGGCAGCTACTTTTTCGGCAGCGGCTTTAGCCTCGGCAGCCTTTTTTTCGGCAGCAGCCTTTTCAGCTTTTTCTTTCGCTTCAGCTGCTTTTTTCTCGGCGGCAGCTTTTGCTGCCTTTTCTTTGGCCTCTTTGGCTTCCCTTTCTAGTTTCTCTAATTTTTCTTTTGCTTCTTTGGCTTCTTTTTCATTTTTTATTTTTAACGCTTCTTCTGCCTGCTGTGCTAATAATTTTTCTGCAGCAGCAGCTTCGGCAGCGGCAGCTTCTTCAGCAGCAGCGGCTTCTGCGGCTTCTTCGGCAGCAGCAGCTTCGGCGGCGGCGGCTTCTGCCGCTTCTTCAGCAGCAGCTTCTAGAGCTTCTTCATCGACAACATCTTCTTCTACAACATCTTCCTCTACAACTTCTTCTTCAGCTTGAGCTTCTTCAATCTCTTCTTCTACTTCTTCGGCTTCAGCTTCCTGAAATTCCTCTTTTGTATCTATCGCTTCAGAACTTGCAGGGTTTTCTTGAGGAATATCTCCAAAATTAACGGCAACACCATATTCCTCTGGTGTTTCTAAATAAGGTGGCCCAACAACGAATAGCAATAACAACAGGATTAATATAATTAGTCCGGTTATTTTTGCTGAATTCTTTTCGTGTTTGGTGTTTAAATACCTCATTAATTCTTTATTTTGATCGTACCGCTAAGGTGGATTTTATTCTATTTCTATTAGCAATATCCATAATAAAAACCGCATGCTTCATCGCCACATCTTCTGCGATACGTAACACGATTGTGGGATTGCTCGATTTCCCTACCTTTCGCAATACCGCAGCTTCTAAGTTTTTCTTTGACACCTTTTGAGAATCGACATAATACTCTAACTTCTTATTTACACTTATAGCAACATTCTTGGTCTGAGTCGTTTTACTCGACGATTTTGGTAATAACAAATCTATCGCCTCACTGGATACTAACGTAGAGGCTATCATAAAAAAGATAAGCAGTAAGAAGACAATATCGGTCATTGAAGACATATTGAATTCTGGAGTCACTTTATTTCGTCCTCTTAGATTCATAAGCTCGTTTTATATCGGTTCGTTTAATAAATCTAAAAATTCAAGCGAATTGGCTTCCATCTGGTAAACAATCTTATCGGTCTTTACCACCAAATGATTGTACGCAATGTATGCCACGATGCCTACTATTAAACCACCTACTGTTGTGGTCATTGCCGTATACAAGCCATCGGCTAATGTTTTTATGTCTATAGAGCCGCCTGAGTTCGCAATCTCAAAAATTGAGAGTATCATCCCTATTACCGTACCTAAAAAACCAATCATGGGGGCCGCACCAGATATGGTCGCTAATACACTTACATTTTTCTCTAAACTATAAACCTCTAAACGTCCCGCATTTTCTATTGCTGTATTTATATCTTCTAAAGGCTTTCCTATTCTAGAAATGCCTTTACTTATTAATCTTGATACTGGTGAATTCGCCTGTGAACATAAGTTTTGTGCCGAATCTACCTTACCATCACTTACATAATCTCGGATTTGATTCATGAAATTTGAATCTACTTTCGAGGCCTCTTTTATTGCAAAAATACGCTCGAAATAAATATAAATCGCCGCTATTAATAGCACAAAAAGAATGCCTATAATTAGCATTCCTGCTGTTCCACCTGTAGTGACTAATTCTATTATAGATAATGTTTTTTCTACAGGTTCACCATCTGCCAATGCTTCGCCTTGTTTTGCTGTTTTTTGAAGTAAGCTTATTAACATAAATTGTTTTTTATTAGATAAATAACGTTATTTTTTTTTAAATATTCTACTAAAATAAGGTTCTTGTAAAAAAGAATGCTATGGCTCCAGCCAAGAAACCTGCTAATGCGAGCCAAGAGATTTTTTTTATGTACCAGAAGAAGTCAATTTTTTCCATTCCCATGGCAACTACTCCAGCGGCAGAGCCTATAATTAACATACTGCCTCCTGTTCCTGCAGAATAGGCAATGAAATGCCATAATTGGTCGTCTAATTGCTCACTAAACATGCCTAAGCTCGCAGCTACTAACGGCACATTATCTATAACTGCCGACCCTATACCTAATAATAAGACCACTAAATCTGATACCTGAGTGCCTTGTAATTCTGTTCCCATCATAGGAATACTTTCTTTTAATGTAGACGCAAATCCAAACAATGTTCCTAACGATTCTAATGCAGCTACTGCCATTAAAATGCCTAAAAAAAACAATATGCTAGGCAATTCAATTTTAGATAACGAATAATGCACTGGACTATGGTGCGCATGCGCATCACTTTCTTCATCATCAAACTCTGTAAGACTAAATTTCGAAGAACTATAAATTTCTGCAAATATGGCAACAACGCCTAGGGATAACATCATCCCTACATAAGGTGGTAAATGCGTTACGACTTTAAATATTGGAACAAATATAATCCCTCCTAATCCCATGTACAGCATCGTTGATCCAAATCGGCTTTTTGGCTTATTGTCTTCTTCTATATCGATATCTAAATCGCCTTTAAAAGCAGGTAAAAACGACGCCATTAATACGGGTACGACCATACATACCAAAGAGGGTAGAAATAAATATCCAAATAAATACCCCGTAGACACTTTGTTCCCAATCCAGAGCATTGTGGTGGTTACATCGCCAATGGGAGAAAATGCACCGCCTGCATTTGCGGCTATCACAATAAGGCCTGCATACCAAATACGCACGCTTCTATCTTTAACAATTTTTTGTAATATTGATATGAGTACTATAGTGGCTGTTAAATTATCTATAATAGCCGATAGAATAAAAGCTAGTATTGAGAAAATCCATAATATTTTAGATTTCTTCTTTGTTTTTATAAAATTCTTAATCGTAGAAAACCCATCGAAATAATCAATAATTTCGACAATAGTCATTGCACCTAATAAAAACACGAGTATCTCGGCTGTTTTCCCTAAATGATGCAACAGCGTTTCTTCCATTAAATGCATTTTTTCTTCATGCCCTAAACTTGGAAAATTACTCACAAGGGCATGCTTTGCAGAATCGAACCAATTAGGAAAAGAATCGATTCCTAAGGAAATAAGCGCCCAACTTATAGCCATCATTACTAGCGCAGGTATTAGTTTATCTATTTTTATACTATGTTCTAGTGTTATTGCTAAATAGCCTAAAACGAATACTAAAATAATGACGGTTTCCATATATTATAAAAGTTGATTTAGTTTGATTTTAAGTGTTATTAATTTGACTTTAACTTCTTTGTTCCAACTAATTTTGTTATCTAAAATATATTGCGAGAAAAAACAAAACCATTTTATTCAAGAAGTTTTTTTTTAAATTGAATTTAACAAATATATAAAAACAAGAAATGGCTTTTAAAAAAAGCCATTTTAATTCTTGTAAAATTATTAATCCCACTTTAAACAGGCGCTAGTTAATGTTGTTATAATACCACAAAACCTTTTTTAGTATTGGTTTTAAGACATTGAATAGCTAAATCAATATAAACTTCTACCACTTATAACAATAATTAAAATTTATCAAGGCTATTTCTAAACAGAGGCTTTCAATATTTTACCCGAAGAATGGTTAGTTTTTGCACCCGTTACTGAGGCCAACACATTAATTTCATTTCTATATTTTAAAACCCCTAAAAACCCAAAAATAAGTGCTTCTTTATATTCAATAATTTCATTGGAAGGGATTATTATTTTATTGGGGGTTATTTTTCTTATTTCATTCATTAAAAATGTGTTATATGTCCCACCACCGCTTACTAAAACAGAAGCCTTTTCTTTTTTATTAATTTCCTTAGCAATTTGATTCGATATGTGTGCAACGACGGTTCGTAAAATTGATGTTGTCTCTAATTGAAACGACGCTATTAAAGGAAATACGCTACTATTAACC
>CALDCO010000032.1 GCA_937937185.1 uncultured Flavobacteriaceae bacterium | reverse complement strand
TTTTTTAGCGTCATCCTGTCCTGAAGCTTCGTGATATTTCTGGATCTCACTCGGTTTTGATACGATGTGATGCTGATAGACATCATCATGACTACATTGTTTCTTTTACCAAAGGCGTTTATTCTTTCAAAAAAACAGGGGCTTTTTCTTTTTTTCATTAAAAAGATGCCTAGCCTAATTTCGATACCATTTTTCTTCGTTTCACTTTGAAAAATCACTCAATTCAACGGCTTTTTCATTCTAAATCCTTAGATCGAACTCATGTTAAAATAGGATGTGATATTAATTTTTAACGAATCGTTCAATATGGGTATTTCCTGTAAAAGTTTTTACTGCTAGTATATAAACTCCAGAGGCCATACTGGAAACATCAATAGGTTTTAATAAATCTTCTTTCTTATAAGATATAACCGCTCTTCCTGTAATATCATGAATTTGAACAACGCTAATCTTCTCACTTCCTTCAATTCTTAAAGTAAATTTATCTCTAACTGGATTAGGAATAATATTTAATTTTGGAGTTTCAGAATCATGGTTGTCTACACTTAAAGTTGTAGCTATACCCTGAACTTCTACTTCGGCAAGACTTAACACATTCGGATCATCTTTATGAATTAGCACATAACGTCCTCTATATTCTTCTCCAACAAAAGAATTTACTCTAAGATTTTTCAAATCTCCAACTTTAGTGTAATCATTAGGGTCTGTGCTATCTATATTCCCTACGTAAACAGCAGTTTCTAATAAACGATCTTCACAGCACTCAGTTCGATTATAAACATGAATTTCTGTAACATCATAAATATCCTTTAAATCAACTTTCCACCATGCTATCTCATTATTCGTATGTGTAACAGATCCTTGTTGAAAGACACCATTAATATTTCCGTCGACAGCTCGAGAAGGAACACCACCAAAATCTATCGAAGATTGCATTGCGGGTTTATTTAACGCAATGTTTTTGTTATCTGGAGTAATTTTTCTAATCGCCAATTTGGGTCTATCATCCATATTAATAGCTTCCGTAGAGTGATAAGATACAAGTGCCTTATTGTTACCTGTTTCAACAGCAATCACTAAACTCAAATAAGAAATTCCATTTAATAACAACTCATTGACTTGGGACGTGACATCAAACTCAATAAACTCTCCAACATTAGGAATAGCTTTAGTCTCAATAGCAACAGTGGCCTCTGGCTTGTTCGCATTATTAAGTGAGTTTTCTTTCCATGTAGCATGGGACGCTAAATAAAGTGTATGCCTAACATTAGGCGAATTCGTTTCTTTTACTTTAAGCTGAACTATTGCCCTTGGGACGTTAGAGCCCAATTGTCTTAAATCATACTTAATAAATGAACTTCTATTAAATCCATCGGCTGAATTTCCTTTTACAACAAGAGTGGTATCATCACCAAAATTATTATTTGTAAACGAACCATCTCGCACATACGCGTCTACAATAGGTTTTGGTATGTCATCATTATCGTTCGAAAATAACCTGCCATCTCCAGTCCATTTTTTTAATTCATCGTAGATATCGCCATCGCGTTGAGGTTCTTTTGTAATATTTTCTACTGCTCTTGCTCCTAAACGATCTTCCAACTGTTTTAAATATAAACTCCTAGGCCTTACTGGGTTATTATTACTTTCAAAAAAACCTCTACCTCGTCTAGATTTTGCCGTACTTCCAATGGCCCAGCTAATACCTCCCGTAGGGCTATCAACTTGAAGTAATCCAGATTCGCTGCCATTTCCAACCCTATTGTTTTCATCAGAAACAGTATTCCAAAACATTTGAGTATTTCCAGCCCAACCGTGACCAGTACCTGACCATCCTCTATTTCGAGCTCTAATTTCTCCTCCATACACATTATCATAAAGAGTTCCTGTTGCCCATCGTTGATGTGGGCCAATATCACTATGCGATATTTCCGCATAACAATCTAACCATACATTTGGGCCTCTTACGGTACTACCTGTAACGAAATCGTGTCTTCCATCCGCAGAATAGCAGCGCTGAAACAGATTTCCTGTTCCCGTATTAATATTAAACGAATAGCGTCTCCCACCAGTTATTCTCGATTTGTGATCTTTTGCAGCACATTCCTCAATAGTATTAAAATTAGAACGATTATTAATTGTAACACATCCGTACCCTAAATATTTTGCCGTTACTTGCTTTGCCCAACAGTTTTCTGCCCAGTTAAATTCTATTGCAGACCAGGCATGATTCTCATCTGTACTAGAAGCAAAAAAGGATTCTACGCGTAAATTTTCTATGCCTACATTATTAACTTTGTTTAAAGAAGCCACTTTAGAAATTTGGCCACCACCGTATTTATTTTCCATGACATCAACAATAGGAAGATCTACAGTTATTTGATTATTATTTATTCTGGTAATAACGCGTTCGTGATGAGTGGTATATCTTGATGTTGTCCAACCAATACAGTCTCTCCCCGCCGGAGCATTTCCACACAGTTTTTCTTCCGTCACCCCTAGGTCTTCAAGCCATTGCTGGTTTGGTGTGCGAGTTACTACAATATTATCTCCTACTGAATACGAAGAAGCATTCGCTACGTTAAACCTATTAGAACCAACAGGAACATAAGCTGAAGTGATACGTTGTGTTGAGGACTGGTTTATTTCTATGCTCCCAGAACCCTTAATAGTAATAAAACTATGTTTTTCTCTTAAATTAGCTCTTAAAACGGTGCCATTAGTCCCTTGCCCTTCTCCTCTTAATACCACGCCATTTTTATTTATGATTATTTTACCGTTTACTTTGTACTCGCCAGCTTTAAGCAAAATAGTACCTCTAAACCCATCAGAATTAAGAGGCATTGCACTAACTTCATTAATGGCATCTTGTATTAACATGTGGGCATCTCCATTAATAGGAGATAAAGTAACCACTATTGGCACATCGGGTAAAGCAACACCACCCTTTTTATATCCTGCAAAACTAAAATCTGGAACAGTATTTACCTCATTGTTTTGCCCTTCCATAGCAAAACGCGTGTAGTCCAATTTCCCGTCAGATCCAATAGAAACTATTGAACTTTCTTGAGCATATAATGTCGTTAAACATAGAATACTGAATATTATTAATTTTGAACGAAAAAAGGAATTATTTTTCATAAATGTTTTTTTGTTAATCAAAATACTAGCAATATTTCAATAATTAGCAGCTTTTTCGTTGTTTTGCATTAAAATTCTATATAATGAATTCATCCTGAATTCTAATTTCATTTCTTTGAATTCTTTTTCTAAAACCCAGTATTTAGTTTCTCTTCTTAAATAACGATGAGTTCTTCTGTTTATGAGCTAAACTAAATTGGTTTTTCTATCTGTTTTAGGATGCTTACCGAATACCATAATTATTCGGATAAATCTTTAGCCATTTTCAAGATTCTAATAATTCTAGAATACTCCTTTTAAACTTTTAATTGTATTCTTTTCTCTCATAATAGAGATTTAATTTATCCACATAAATTTATACCAACAAAACTAAACATTCCAATATGAATATGATCAGAACTTACAACTCATTTGAGCGTCTCTATACCTAAAGCCTGATGCCAATATTTTGTAGATCAAGCTAGGTGATTAATCAAAGAACTTACTGTATGTAACCATTACCTAGGATTAAATTTAACCTTTAGTTTTCTCTATTTTTTAATTAGTTTTTTAATGTATTTCCTTCCTTCATTCTTTAGTTGTAAAATATAAGTTCCAGGAGATAAATCATTTAACCTAAATATTATTTTTGAATCATTTAGTAGTATAGGCGTATCGTAATTTTTTAATAATTGTCCATTGAGGTTGTATATTTCTAGTTTCGCCGTATTGCTAAAAGAAATAAATTTACTTTCAATCGTTACATCTTCTTCAACAGCAGGATTAGGATATAGTGTTAATAATTCTTTACTATCGCCATCTGTTATGTAATCATTATTAGTAGACAATATATTTCCTCTATAAATTCCTTTGGCCCATGCACTCCCCTTAAGAGCCAACCAAAATATATTTTTCTCCTTAGGGTCTGGTTTTAAATCTGTAATTATATCTGGCTGCCCAAGATTATTAGAAATTTTCTCCCAAGAACTGCCACCATCAAATGAAACGTAAGCCCCTGGATTAAATATCGTTACATTGGCACCTTTATTATTTTGAAGAGGAACATTAACAGTAATAATATTTGGGTCTATTACTGAAGTTTCGGTTTGCCATATGTAAGGCATATCAAATATTTTCTTCCATGTAATACCTTCATCTGAACTTTTCCAAACCCCTCCTTCATTAGGGTCGCTACTATTAAATTGACCACAAGAAATATAAATATCATTACTATTATTTCTGTTTTTGTGAGTATCTACGAAAACATTATTAACAGATTTTATTGCAGAAGGTATTGTTGTTATTTGTGTCCAATTTTGCCCACTATCATTAGAGACGTACAATCCTCCTTTTCTTCCTGCGGTACTAACATTTAATGCCGCGTACATCGTCCAGGGTTTATCTGGATTAAAGGCTATACGTCTAACACTAGGCTTGTTAGGCAAACCTTTATTAGAAGACACCCATGTTTGGCCTCCATCAAAGCTCCTCCTTACACCAAAATCGACATCTCTTGTAACAATCCTAAAGGAGGCATTTACCTCGGCAACTGGGTTTTCCATTGCACATAAGTACATCCTTTCAGGTAAATCTGGTCTTATCAATAAATTGTACTGAAAAATATGTTGTAATGATTCACTAGTCCCTGAATAATTTCCTTCAAAAGGAAAGGCTACATTATTCCATGTTGCACCGCCATCTGTTGATTTTCTTAAAAACCCTCTATGTTTTTGTCTAAATTGAAGCGTAAAAATAGTGTTTGGGTCATTAGGATGAACAGCAACCGATGCTATAGAGTGCGCACCGTTTGGGTTATTTTGTCCTTCTATTTGCTTTACTGCAACTGTTAACTCATCACCATTAGGATAATCATCATGAGACACCGTTTCCCATAATCCATGTTCTCCAGAACATAATAATTTTCTTCCAGGAATTCCTGTTTCCGTTAAAATAAATCGCCCTGGTAAATTACTATCACCTCTTCCTATCCATTTTTCACTTCCTAATGAGGTCTCAGTGTCATCTATTTGATTCCATGTAACACCATTATCATTAGACCTCAATGTCTGTTGATCTATACTTATAAAAACATCGCCATTTTTATTAATTTCTAAAAATCGACACCCTGAAAATTCATCCATTTCATTCATTTCCCTTTGAAGATGAGCAAAATTCGTATTAGCATTGTTAGGGCTATTCCTAGCGCTCCAATAATTATCATCTCTATTACTCCTCCAATACTTACCTGTTCGCACACAAGGAAACCAACTTTGTCCTCCATTTTCCGTTTTCCACACATCACCTGGTCCAAAACTAAAATCATGCTTAGAATTAAAAGACACATAAATTTCATTTTTGTTGATAGGGTTTACTATCAATCTATTGTATACCGATAATACGTTTCCATTTGGAAGCCGATTATATCTTGTTTTTGCTTCATTTTTATTGATGCCCAACCAAAAGGCTATTGCACCATAATATTTATCAAAAGTCACGAAATTATCTATGCCATTAGCATTATCATTACCAGAATTACTGCCCGAACTAATTTTAACACCTAAATTTCCTGTTATGTTATTCCATGTATTTCCAAAATCTGTACTCTTGTATATGCCACCTACCGAGTTTATAGTATTGCCGTTGGGGTTATAATGGGTCTGTTCTACTAAAAACAAGGTTGTCATTGGATTCGACGGATTACTATTATCAATATGCACATCCATATCTCTCGGAAGATTATGTGGTAGACCATTCCCAGGCAATCTATTCCAAGTACTTCCTTTATCAGTACTCCTATATAATCCAAAATTAGTCCCCATAATAATTCTATCAGAATTTTGCGGGTCTACAATAATAACACCAATAGATAAGTTATTTATATGAGCAGGGTCAACAACAATTTTTTGCCAACTATTGCCTTTATTAGTGCTTCTATATATGTGTCCATAGGCTATAAAATTATCAATATTCCCTTCTGGTTTTGCTTTAGTTCTACGGTATCCTTTTACGTTCCAAAAATCGCCTGCACCTATATACCAATTACGGTCGTCTGATGGGTCAACCGCTAACTCTGAATGTCTTCCCTCATCTAACTCTAAGATTTTATCCCAACTTTTTCCTTTATTTGTAGATTTGAATAAAAACCCTCGAACATTGGTAGCATAGCCTAAATTAGGGTCTTGATGAGAAAACGTTATGCCTTGAACTCTACGCATTCCCCTACCATTTCCATCGATTTCCTTTATTGTTTGCCAAGTTTCTCCGTTGTCAAAAGTTCCATATGAGTTAGATAAATCTGGTGACATATAATAGGTATTAGCATCTGTTGGATGCACCCAAAATCTTTCACAGTAGCCTGAGTTACCTGGGCCAAATTGTCGCCATTCAAACTCCGGATTAGAGGCTTTTTTTCCTGCTTTTAAAGCATTGAAAAAGTCTACATCAAGTATTTGCGTATTGCCCATTAAGAAGGTAAAACTAAAAATAAATAAGAGTGATTTTGTCTTCATACCGTTTTAATAAATTAAATTCCAAATATTTTAATATCCATTTAAGTGACTAATAGTTAAATCATAGCACAATATTGGGGTTTACTATTTTATTCATGCCTTAATAGGAGTTTATTTGTCTGACAACACACATTCAACAATTTATTTATACGCGCTAAGAATATTAAGTACTAAAATGAAAAGAAAATTAGATACCAAATTTGATGTGAACTTCAACAAAACTATTGCCTTATAGTTTTATAAAAGTACTAAAAAAATTTATTTTATAGGTATAACCTTACTCGGATCCTAGGATAATAATTAATGTAATTATCCAAATAAAAAAGGATAAAGCTTAGAAAAATGTAAAAGTATTTTCATTACAAATAGCGAGCTTACTCAAAGTAAGGACATTTAAAGTGAATACAATTCTTAATAAAGTAGTAACTTTACTTTTTAGTTTGGCTTTGTAATTACCCTTATAATTTAAAAAAAATGCGAATTCTCTCCTTAATATTTTTAGTGCTTTTTGTTGCCTGTAAAAAAGAAATCAAACCTCAAACCCCAATAGACCTGTTAACAAACCAGGCTAAAAATGTAACCATTATTAGAGACCTTTATGGTGTCCCTCACATTTATGGAAAAACAGATGCAGACGCCGTTTTTGGGATGTTATACGCACAATGCGAAGATGATTTTAAAAGGGTAGAACAAAATTATATATGGGCTACCGGACGCTTAGCTGAAGTTGAAGGAGAGAAAGCTTTGTATAGTGATTTAAGAGCAAAGCTTTTTATGACTCAAGAGGAAGCCATTGCTAATTATGAAAAAAGTCCGGAATGGTTAAAAAAATTATGTGATGCTTTCGCCAATGGAATTAACTATTATTTACATACCCACCCAGAAGTAAAGCCAAGACTTATTACCCATTTTGAACCGTGGATGCCTATGTATTTTAGCGAAGGCTCTATAGGTGGCGATATTGAGCGAATTTCTACTAGAAAAATAAAGGCACTATATACCAGTAACATGGAAATTTCTGAAACAGAAAAAGCTGCTATTGCACTAGAAAACAAACAAAAAGAAGAAATTGAACCTCAAGGCTCTAATGGCATTGCCATTTCCGGTAAACTTACAAAATCTGGTAATGCCATGCTTTTAATTAACCCGCACACTTCCTTTTTCTTTAGAGGTGAAATACATGTGGTTAGTGAAGAAGGTTTAAACGCTTATGGTGCTGTTACTTGGGGACAGTTTTTTGTTTATCAAGGCTTTAATGAGAAAACAGGATGGATGCATACGTCTACCTATACCGATGTTATGGATGAGTTTGAAGAAGATTTAATAAAAATTGAAGGTAAACTTATGTATAAATATGGAGAGGAATTAAGACCTGTCGATTCGTCTCAAGTGACACTAAAATACAAGGAAGGAAGTGTTTTAAAAGAAAAAGTATTTCCAAAATACAAAACGCACCATGGTCCCATTACCCATAAAAACAATAAGCAGTGGGTAGCTACAGCAATGATGTGGGAACCTATAAAAGCATTAGAGCAATCTTACATTAGAACCAAACAAAATGGCTATGCTGGTTTTAGAAAAATGATGGATATTAAAACCAATTCTTCAAATAATACCGTTTATGCAGATGCGGAAGGCAATATCGCGTATTTTCATGGGAATTTTATTCCTAAACGCGATGTCCAATTCAATTACACCAAACCTGTTGATGGGAGTAACCCAAAAACAGATTGGAAAGGCTTACATCCTGTCGATGAAACCATAACGCTATTAAATCCTAAAAATGGCTGGTTACAAAACTGTAACTCTACGCCTTTTACTGCAGCTTTAGAATACAGCCCGAAGAAAGAAAATTACCCGAGGTACATGTCTATAGATCGAGAAAATTTTAGAGGCGTTCATGCCATTAATTTATTAAAAAATAAAAAAGAATACACGCTCGATAGCCTTATTGAATTGGCTCACGATCCGTATTTACCAGCTTTTGAAGCCTTAATACCTGGTCTTGTAAAAGCTTATGATCAATTAAAAGGGTCTAAGGAATTAGCACAGCCTATTGAGGTATTAAGAAATTGGGATTATAAAACGTCTAAAAAATCTGTAGCCATGTCTTTAGCGCATTTTTATGGCGTGGTGTATGGCCGTAAAGGGAAACGCCCTAACGAAACAATGAATGAAATGGCCCTTTTTAATTACTTTGGAAACCAATCCCCATTAAAAGAAAGACTTTCTTTATTTGCCGAAGTTGTTAAACAATTAGAAGCCGATTTTGGTACTTGGAATACACCATGGGGCGATATTAACAGATACCAAAGAATAAATGGGGACATTCGCCAACCTTTCGATGATAGTAAACCAAGCATTCCTGTTGGTTTTGCTTCAGGACGCTGGGGCGCATTAGCGGCATATGGTATGCGCTATGGTAACCATACAAAAAAAATATATGGCACACGCGGCAATAGTTTTGTTGCCGCCGTTGAGTTTGATGATAAAGTAAAAGCGAAAACCATTTTAGCAGGCGGACAAAGTAGCGACCCATCATCGCCTCATTTTGGAGATCAAGCGCAACCCTATGCCGATGTTAAATTTAAAGACGCCTTATATTACAAAGAAGACGTTTTAAAACATGCTAAACGGACTTATAAACCTGGTGAGTAAATAAAGTGGTTAAAATTTTTTGAATTTTTAGGTAACATGCTAAGATACAGATTCAATTAACCATAAATTTTACGCTTTATCAATTATTTTATAAAAAAACCTTGAAACTTATTTGAAAGTTCATTTTTTTTGTTAATTTACTGATTTATAGATCTATTGCTATTTAATTAACCAAAACAAGGTAATACCACACATTACCATCAACACACACATTATGAAATCTATTTTAATCTCTCTATCCTGTATTTTTATGAGTTTTTCTGCTATCGCCCAGGACTGCGATTGCTTAATCTCTGAAGTAGAAAATAATACCGTAAAGTCTTGTAATTATTCGATTGGCACCGAGGTTATTGTTGGTAGCGTAGCCGAATTTAAAAATGCCGTAAGGCAAGCCAATCAAACTGGTGGTAACATGACCATCTTAATCGAAGATGGCACCTACCAAGTGGCAACACCTGTTAGTTACCCCTACGTCACTGCGAGCAATGTCGTTTTTAGAAGTCTTTCGGGAAACAGAGATGCTGTTATCCTTACTGGTACTGGTATGGCTGATGTTGCACCAAATACAGAAAACGGGATCTTTGCTGTTGGAGATAATATTACTATTGCTGACCTCACCATTAAAGAAGTAGGGAATCATGCTATTTCTCTAACTGGAAATAACATATTTGTTTACAATGTAAGAATTCAAAATACTTTCGAGCAAATGATTAAAGGCAATGGTAAAGGGGCTGGCAATGTTATAAATAATGGAAAAGTAAAATGTAGTTTGCTTGAATATACCAATAGAATTGGTCCCCAATGGTATATTGGAGGTTTGGACATCCATGCGGGTACAAACTGGGTGGTTAGTGATAATGTGTTTAAGAATATATCTAGCCCTTCTCTTGCGGTAGCTGAACATGCCATTCATTTTTGGAGATCCTCGGCAGATAATTTAATTGAACGAAACAAAATCGTTAATTGCGATAGAGGTATAGGTTTTGGTTTGGGAGACAGTCAAAATAGTGGTGGTATTATTAAAAATAACATGATTACAAACGATGGGCAAAGCATTTATAGTAACGTAGGTATTGGTGTTGAATCTTCACCCAATACGCAAATATATAACAACACCATTTTTGTAGCGCATCAAAATGCTATTGAATACCGTTTCGATATCACTACTGGCGTTAAAATATATAATAACTTAACCAATAAGCCTATTTCCTCGCGTAATAATGGTTCTGCAACCATTAACACTAACAAAACCGATGCGGTAGCCTCTTGGTTTGTTAATTTAGGAACAGGTGATTTACGTTTAGCAGATAACATCCCAGGAGTGGTTGATGCTGGTACAACATTGCCAAATGTAACTCTAGATATAGACAAAACAGTGCGAACACAGTCAAATGATATAGGAGCGTGTCAATACAACGGCGTATTAAGCGTAGATACTCATGGAAAAGCCAATAATGAAATTATAGCTTACACGTTACCTGCTTCTAACCAGGTAACCGTAAAATCTACATTACCCACTAGTTCAACTATAACGGTGTATAATGTTAACGGGCAAAAAACGGCTTTCTTTAAAGATAAACATTTAAACAACGGCTTTCAAATTGATGTAAAAAACTGGTCTAATGGTGTTTATTTCTTTAATGTTAGTACAAATACACTTACTAAAACTTTAAAATTGGTGGTTTCTAAATAGATGTTTGTTC